>JADGHA010000267.1 GCA_019689695.1 Micromonosporaceae bacterium
CGCCTACCCCCGCCCGGTGGTCTCATCCCTCCCCGGCGGGCCAGGTTTCTGGGCGCCGGCGACCGGGTACCCAAATAGGGGCAAGATAGGAGGAACCATTATGGCTCAGAAGGTACGCGAGATCATGAGCTCGCATCCGATGTCTCTGCCCGCGGACGCTACCCTGGCGGAAGCGGCCAGGACGATGCGCGACAACGACATCGGGGACGTGCTGATCATGGACCAGGACGGACGGCTGCGCGGCATCGTCACCGACCGGGACATCATCGTCCGCGGCATCGCGAACGACAGGCAGCCGGACAGCACCCCGATTGGCGAGGTTTGCAGCCCGGACCTGGTGGCGGTGGACGCGGACGACGACGCCGATCAGGCGGTGCAGATGATGCGGCAGCGTGCGGTGCGGCGCATACCGGTCATGGAGGACGGCCAGGTGATCGGCGTGGTGTCCCTGGGCGACATGGCCATCGAGAAGGACCCGGATTCGGCGTTGGCGCAGATCAGCGCGGCGCCGGAGAACCTGTAGGGCAAGGCCATGGCTGGCGTCCAGTTACGGAGCTCCGCCTTCAACGACCACGACCTGATGCCCGCCCGGCTGTCCAAGCCGGGCGGCAACGTCTCGCCGCCGCTGCAGTGGTCCGGCATTCCCGAGGGCACCGAGGAGCTGGTGCTGCTGTGCGAGGACGGGGACAGCCCGCAGCCGTTCCTGCACTGGCTGGTCACGGGCATCGACCCGGCGACCACCGGCGTCGACGAGGGCCAGGTCCCGCGAGGCGGGCAGGAGTGGCCCAACGGGTTCGGCACCACCGGCTGGGCCGGGCCGCAGCCGCCGATGGGCGACAACCCGCACCGCTACTTCTTCCGCCTGTACGCCGTGTCGCAGCCGCTGGACATGCCATCCACGCCGACGGCCGAGCAGGTGCGGCAGGCCGCCGAGCACCAGGAGCTGGCTAGCGGCACGCTGGTCGGTACGTTCGCCCGCTGACCCCGCCGGTTGACGGACCGTCTACTAAGGACAGCCTTCCAGCCGGGCCTGACGGCGGGTTCAGTGCCACGCCGGGCCCGAACGCGGTTGACTCCTGGGCGGAACGGCTGGCAGGGTTGGACCATGGCCCGCCGCATCCGCGACCCAGATTGATCCCGCGGCGTCGCGAGACGCCTCTATGTTCTGCGTGTCTGTGAGGACGGTGTCCTCCTCTATCCGGTCTACGCGCTGCTGTTCGCCGATGCCGGGTTGAGCAGCGGCCAGATCTCGTCGCTGTTCGCCATCTGGTCGGTGGCGGGCTTCGTGCTCGAAGTCCCCTCCGGCGCCTGGGCCGACACCTTCTCTCGCCGCCGGCTGGTCGCCGCCGGGCTACTGCTGCGCTCGCTTGGCTTCGCGCTGTGGCTGCTCTGGCCGTCGTACCCGGGCTTCGCCGTCGGCTTCCTGCTCTGGGGCGCGAGTGGCGCGATGACCTCGGGCACCATCGAGGCCCTCGTCTACGACGCGCTGGCCGCGGCCCGAGCCAGCGACCGGTACGTCCGGGTGATCGGCCGGGGCAACACCGCCGCGCTGCTGGCCATGCTCGCCGCCTCGGCCCTGGCAGCCCCCGCGTACGCGGCCGGCGGCTACCCATTGGTGGGCGCGGCGAGCGTCGCCGTCGGCCTGGTCGGCGCCGCAACGGCAATGTCGCTTTCGGAGGCCAGGCCGCGGGAGCAGGAGGAGGTACGCGGATACCTCGCCACGCTGCGCGCGGGCCTGGGCGAGGTGCGCGGGCAACCGCGCCTCGCCCGGACGGTGTTGCTGCTCGCCGCGGTGGGCGGGCTGACCGCGATCGAGGAATACTTCCCGCTGCTGGCCCGGGACACCGGCGCCTCCATCACCGGCGTAGCGCTGCTGGGCACGCTGCCCATTGCGGCCGCGACGGCCGCCAGCGCGCTGGCCGACCGCTGGTCGGCGGTGACGCCGGCGCGGCTGGGCCTGGCCGTGGCGGCCGCCGCAGGCGCGCTCGCGGCCGGAGCGCTGGCCCGGCACCCGGCCGGGATGCTGGGCGTCGCCGCCTGCTTCGGTGTGCTGGAACTGTTCACCGTGCTCGGCGAGGCCAGGTTGCAGGAGACGATAAGCGGTCCCGCGCGAGCGACCGTGCTGTCGGTGACCGGTCTCGGCTCCGAGGTGGCGGCGCTCGCGCTGTTCGCCGGCTTCGGATTCGGCGAGTCCACGTTGGACGTAACCGCGCTGATGGCGCTGACCGGGCTACCGCTGGCTGGCGCGGCGCTGCTCACGAGGCGCTGGCTGCCGCCAGCCGGTCCAGGTCGCCCGTAGTGGCCGGCCGCCGGCCGGTCAAGCTTGGGATGGGCAGACCCACACCGCCACCGAGCCGTTTCTCCAGCCGGTACCGGCCGGCTAAGATCCGCATCACTGCCACGATCTACCATCCCCAGGGCCGAAATACATTGAGCGACATCTTAGGGTGAGCGAACGGTAGCAGAGAACAGCTCTGACCGCTTCTTCGTAAGATGTGCGTCGAGATCAGGAGGCGTCGATGCGTGCTGTCGCGGTGACCGAGCTCGGTGGGCCGGAGGTCCTGAAGGTTGTCCAGCTGCCGGACCCGACCGCCGGGCCGGGGCAGGTGGTCGTGCGGGTACGGGCAGCCTGCGTCCAGCCGGCCGACGTCGGCGCCCGCATCGGGATGCTGCCCGGTGACCCGCTCAAGCCCCCCTACCAGCCGGGCTGGGACATCGCCGGCGACGTGGTCGAGGTCGGCGCCCAGGTCACCGACCTGCGCGTGGGCGACCGGGTGGTGGGCATGATCCCCTGGTTCCTCACCCGCGGCGAGCCCGGCGGGTACGCCGAGCTGGTGGCCGTCGACGCCGGCTGGCTCGTGCCGATGCCGGACGGCCTGGACTACGCCGTGGCCGCGACCGTCCCGCTCAATGCGCTGACCGCGCACCAGGCGCTGGAGATGATGGCGCTGCCGGAGCCGACGACCATGCTCGTCACCGGCGCCAGCGGCGGGGTCGGCGGCTTCGCCGCCCAGCTGGCGGCGCGCGCCGGGCACCAGGTGACGGCCGTCGCCGGCCGCGACGACGACGAGTGGGTGGCCGGTCTCGGCGTCGCGCGCGTGCTGCCCCGCTCTGCGGACCTCGGTGCCGCCGGACCGGTACCGGCCGCCCTGGACGCGGTGCCGGTTGGCCAACCGGCCGCGGCTGCGGTCGCCGACGGTGGAGTCCTGGTCACCACCCGTCCCACGGCGCCACTGGACCCGCCGCGGGGCGTGCGCCAGCAGCTCGTCCTCGTCCACGTGGACCGCCCGGCGCTGCGGGATCTGATCCTCGATGTGGCGGAGGGGCGGCTGCGCACCAGGGTGGCCGAGCAGCTCCCGCTGTCGGAGGCGGCCGAGGCGCACCGCCGGCTGGAGGCGGGCGGCACCCACGGCAAGCTGGTGCTCGTGCCGTAGCCGACTCGGGTCAGGTGGCCAGGAGACCGGCCACCCACACCGTGCCGATGGTCAGGCCGGCGGCCAGCTCGACGAGCACGGACAGCCCGACCGCGGTCAACGCGTTCTTCGCCGACGGCCAGGCCCGCCGCCAGCCGCCCAGCCGGAGCCGCTCGGCCAGCCAGAGCCCGAGCAGGAAGCCGAGGAACAGGCCCAGCACCGGGACGACGAAGAACCCGACCAGACCGAGCAGGCCGCCGGCGACCAGCGACCGCTTGGGCACGCCGCTGCGCCTGAGGTTGCGGCCCGGCCACGCGTACTTCACCACGGTGCCGACCACGACCACGCCGCTGGCCACGCCCAGCACCAGCCATCTCGCCCAGCCGGCATCGGCCAACAGTGCCCAAACCAGCACGCCGGCCCAGCACAGCAGCAGCCCGGGCAGCACGGGCACGACCACCCCGACGATGCCGATGAGGATCGCCAGGCCGCACAGCAGGGTCACCGCGCCATCCGCGTCGCTGACGTCCATCCCGTCACCGCCGCACGTGCAGCCGGACCTGCGTCATGCCGCCCACCCTTCTCCAGCTGGATAGAACCCGGCACCGCCGACACAACCATAGCTGGCGGGAGCGTGCGGCCGGCGCCGCACAGCGGTTGGTCGCGGCGACCGCCGGCCGGACGCAGTACAGGTCCGAAGTGGAGTGTGGCCTGAGCGAGCTGCCGTGCCGGCACCCGGCCTCACATCTGCCCGTGCAATGTCGTCGTAAAGGCGACGGAAGCACCGCACCGGAGCAGGAGGTGGGTCTACCAGATGGGTCAGTACACCGCGTACGCCGCTGTCAGCGCCCTCACCATCGCAGCCAACCTCGCGATCGCCGTGGCCGATCTCACCCGGGCCAGGTTCGTCCTGGCGAATTCGGCCGAGGTCCACGTGCCGCAGTCATGGCTGCCGAGGCTGGCCGCGCTCAAGGTCGCCGGCGCGGTCGGACTCCTGGTCGGCCTCGCGGTCCCGGTCATCGCGATTCTCGCCGCCACCGGCCTCGTGCTGTTCTACATCGGTGCCCTGGTCGCACATCTCCGCGCTCGTGTCTACTACAACATCGCCTTTCCCGGGCTGTACCTGGCGCTCGCCGCGGCCACCCTGGCGCTCGCCGCGCTGCGCTAAGGTCACCGCGACCGATCACGAAGGTCAGCCAACTCGCAAGTCCTCCGCTGCTGCGAACCGGTCTGGCCGAGCTATGGGAGTCCATTGTGACCATTTGCCGATAACGCTGGCCAGGGTGTGGAGCGGTCGCACTATCCACTTTGGCTGGTCAGAAAGGATTTCGCGGGGGCGGTCCTGTCGCGGCCACCCGCCCCCGCCTGGCTCGGTCGATGGCGGTCAGGCGAGCACCCCCCAGGCGCACACGGCGACCACGACCAGCACCACCAGGCCGAGCGCGGCCTGCAGTACCGTGTCCGGGCCGAGATGCGACCAGAGTGTCGGGGCCCGGGGTTGGAGCACCTGACCGGTGGTCAGGTTCGCGATGTGATACACCCGCGGCGGCAGGTCGTCGCTCTGGTAGCGCAGCCGGGCCCGGATCTGATCGCCGAGCCGCAGCGCGTTCGCGGAGAGGTACCCGTGGATCTCCAGCTGGAACACGCGCCCCCGCCCGTCGCGCACCCGAACCGGCGTCACCAGGTACTCCGGGCCCTTGCGCAGCTCCTTCCATCGCCGGGGGCGGCCGCCGCCGGGCAGCGCTGAGCTGGCGGCCCGGACCAGGGCGCCGACCCAGTACAAGGTCAGCAGCAGCAGGCGCGGGACCGCGACCTCTCGCGGATAGCCCTCGTCGATGCCGACCAGCCGGCCGGTGACCACCGGCGGGCTGGGCCGCCTGCGGGTGTCCACTCAGTGCGCCAGGTCGTGGCCGGTAGTGCTGTCCACGTACGCCGGTATCTCGCCGCGGTGCCGGTCGCCGGTGGTGGCGGTCCCGGTGGGCTCGAACATCAAGATCGACGCGCCTGGCGACGACGGCTTGTGCTCCACCCCTTTGGGCACCACGAAGGTGTCGCCGGTCCGGAGCACGACGGTGGTCTCGGTGCCGTCCGCATCGCGCAGGGCGATGTCGAACTGGCCGTCGAGGACCAGGAAGAACTCGTCGGTGTGGTCGTGGACGTGCCACACGTGGTCGCCCTTCGCGTGCGCGATGCGCACCTCGTAGTCGTTCAACCGTGCCACGATCCGCGGGCTGTAGATGTCGTCGAAGGAGGCCAGCGCCTCGGTCAGGTTCACCGGCTTCAGATCCATACGCCAATTTTGCCTCCCGCCGCGGCGACAGTCTCCTGGCAGGCTGCATAGGCATCGACATGCAAGAATCCCTTAGGGTGCTGTGGTCTGGACTGGATCAGTTCCAGAATGCGGAATGCTCGCGGGTTCCCGCCCGGCGCCACGGCGCGCCGGCCCGTAGGGCGAAAGGTGGACGACGATGACACCCAGACGCTGTCCCGGTCACGCCCGCAAGGACGACACGAGCCGCCAGCGGTTTTCGGGCCTGGGCACCGGTACGGCCGACGCCGTCGCGCTCGGCGGCACGTCGACGGCGGCCCTCACGCGGGCCACGGCGACCCTCACGCCGGCCGGCCGGTTCGGCCGCATGTTTCCGGACCTGCCCCCGTTCGTCGTGGCGACCGGCCGCAACCGGGTCGCGCTGATCGACCCGGGAAGCCCGGTGGCCTGGCGTGACGCTAAGAACGATCTCTCCGCCGGCCTGGTGCACCTGCGCGCCAACCCAGGCCTCAGCCGGCTCGTCCCTCGCCGCCGCACAAACCTGGCGCCCGGCCCTGCCCACCCC
>JADGHA010000268.1 GCA_019689695.1 Micromonosporaceae bacterium
GCCACATTCCGAACCCGGAAGCTAAGCCTTCCAGCGCCGATGGTACTGCACCCGCCAGGGTGTGGGAGAGTAGGACACCGCCGGACAACAAAAAACGAAAGAAGGGGACCAGATTGGTCCCCTTCTTCGTGTCCGCTGGTCAGCCCCGCTTCAAGATTTCCGAGCGGATCTGGCGCAGCAGGGCGGCACTCTCGTCGACCGTGCGCTTCGTGAACACGCCCATGACGAGGCTGCCGTGGTCAGCCCACGCGCACAGGGACAGCGAGATGCCCGCCTGCTCGGCGACGCCGCACCGGGCCTTGCCGCCCATCTCACCTGGGTCGACCTCGACCACGTCCCTGACCGAACCGCCCTCGTCGTTGAACCCCTTGAACGCGCTGTCGAGCTCGCTGTCCGGCCGGAACAGGAACTTGGTGCCGCCAACCAGCATGACCAGCTTCTCGCGGTCGTTGGGGTCCTCGTAGAGCGCGGCGATGGTGTCGTCCAGGCCGGCGCGCTCCTTCAGCTCCTTGGTCAGCTCGTCGATGACCGGCTGCACCGCGGGGTTGGTGCTCTTCCTCAGGCCGGCCACGGTGTCCGGCGTGCTCAACGAGGCGTTCCTCTCGTTGATGACGTCGCGTCCCCCGAAGACGTAGGCGCCGCCGCAGCACAGGACGAGCAGGACCGCCAGTGCGCCACCGACAATGCCGAGGATGCGGCCGATACTGCGCTTCTTCGGTGGCGGCGGAAACATGCCGGGCGGTGCCGACCCTGGGGCGCCGTAAGGCGGTGGTGGCGCCCCGTAGGGAGGCGGCGGTGTGCCGTAGGCGGGCGGCGGTGCGCCGTACGGCTGTGGAGGCGCGCCGTAGGCAGGCTGGCCGTACGCCGGCTGCGGCGGTGGCCCGTACGCCGGCTGCTGAGGTGGGCCGTAGGGCGGCTGGGGCGTGCCCGGGCCGTACGCCGGCGACTGCGGCGTCCCCTCATGCGGCGGCTGCCCACCGCTGTACGACGGCTGCGAGCTCCCGGGGGGTTGCTCACCGTAGGGCGGCTGCTGGCCCCCGTACGGGTAGGGCTGGCCGGGCGGGTTCGGATCCGACATTCGCGCTCCTTCCAAGGGTGGCTCAGCATACGTGCTCGCAGGTCATCGCGGTGTCCCGGAAGGCGGGCCGGTGCACATGGCGAGGCTGGCGGGTCCGTAGACTTTACGGGTGACCGACACACGGCCTGAGGACCTGCCCGCCGCTCCGGAAGCGGTTCACCTCTCCGCGCAGTACCAGCCCGGCGAGGTAGAGCAGCGCCGGTACGAGCAGTGGGTGTCGGCCGGATACTTCCACGCCGACGCGAGCAGCAACCGCCCGCCGTTCTGCATCGTGATCCCCCCGCCGAACGTGACCGGCGTGCTGCACGTGGGCCACGCGCTGGACCACACGATCCAGGACACGCTCGTCCGACGCCGGCGCATGCAGGGGTACGAGACGCTCTGGCTGCCCGGCATGGATCATGCCGGCATCGCCACCCAGAACGTGGTGGAGCGCCAGCTTGCCGCGCAGGGCATGTCCCGGCACGACCTGGGCCGGGAGAGGTTCGTGGAGCGGGTGTGGCAGTGGAAGGCCGAGTCCGGCGGGGCGATCCTCGGCCAGATGCGCCGGCTCGGCGACTCGGTGGACTGGTCACGCGAGCGCTTCACGATGGACGAGGGCCTGTCCCGGGCGGTGCAGACCATCTTCAAGCGGCTGTACGACGACGGGCTGATCTACCGTGCCGAGCGCATCATCAACTGGTGCCCGCGCTGCCTGACCGCCCTGTCCGACATCGAGGTGGACCACACCGACGACGAGGGCGAGCTGGTGTCGATCCGGTACGGCGGCGACGGGGATCCGGAGATCGTGGTGGCCACCACCCGGGCGGAGACGATGCTCGGTGACACCGCCGTGGCCGTGCACCCCGACGACGAGCGCTACCGGCACCTGGTCGGGCGCGAGGTGGAGCTGCCACTGACCGGACGACGCATCCCGATCGTCGCCGACGAGCACGTGGATCCCGCGTTCGGCACGGGTGCGGTGAAGGTGACGCCGGCGCATGACCCGAACGACTTCGAGATCGGGCAGCGGCACGGCCTGCCGAGCCTGACCATCATGGACGAGCGCGGCGTGATCACCGCGCACGGGCCGTTCGAAGGGCTGGACCGCTTCGAGGCGCGGCCGGCGGTCGTGGACGCGCTGCGCGAGCAGGGCCGCATCGTCGCCGAGAAGCGGCCGTACGTGCACGCGGTGGGCCACTGCTCACGGTGCAAGACCACGGTGGAGCCGCGGCTGAGCCTGCAGTGGTTCGTGCGGACCGGGCCGCTGGCGAAGGCCGCCAGCGAGGCGGTGCGCGACGGCCGCACCCGCATCGAGCCGGCGGAGCTGGCCAAGCGGTACTTCGCCTGGGTCGACAACATGCACGACTGGTGCATCTCGCGCCAGCTGTGGTGGGGGCACCGGATCCCGGTCTGGTACGGCCCGGGCGGCGAGGTCGTCTGCGTCGGTCCGGACGAGCAGCCGCCCTCCGGCGAGGGCTGGGTCCAGGACGAGGACGTACTCGACACCTGGTTCTCCAGCGCGCTGTGGCCGTTCTCCACGCTGGGCTGGCCGGACGACACTCCCGACCTGCGCCGCTTCTACCCGACGTCGGTGCTCGTCACCGGGTACGACATCCTCTTCTTCTGGGTGGCCCGGATGATGATGTTCGGGCTGTACGCGATGGGGGGCCGGCAGCCGTTCGACGTGGTCACCCTGCACGGGATCGTGCGCGACCAGTACGGCAAGAAGATGTCCAAGTCGTTCGGCAACGTGGTCGACCCGCTGGACTGGATCGACCGGTACGGGGCCGACGCCACCCGGTTCACGCTGGCTCGGGGCGCCAACCCGGGCGCTGACGTGGCGGTCAGCGAGGAGTGGGTGCAGGGCGCGCGGAACTTCTGCAACAAGCTGTGGAACGCCGTGCGGTTCGGGCTGATGAACGGCGCCGTGGCCGGGGGCGAGCTGCCCGTGGCCGAGGAACTGTCTACTGTGGACCGTTGGGTGCTGTCCCGGCTGCAGCACGTCATCGCCGAGGTGGACGAGCAGTTCGAGCGGTTCGAGCTGGCCAAGGTGTGCGACGCGCTCTACCACTTCGCCTGGGACGACGTCTTCGACTGGTACGTGGAGCTGAGCAAGCCGGTCCTCGCCGCCGGCGGTGCCGCGGCCGAGCGGACCCGGCGAGTGCTCGGACACGTCCTGGACCAGTTGCTGCGTCTGCTGCATCCGGTCATCCCGTTCGTGACCGAGGAGCTGTGGACCGCGCTGACCCGCGGCGAGACGGTGGTCCGGGCGGCCTGGCCCACGCTGGACAAGTCCTACCTGGACGATCAGGCGGAGGAGGAGGTCGCCGCGCTGCAGCGGGTGGTCACCGAGGTGCGCCGGTTCCGCTCCGACCAGGGGCTGCGACCCAGCCAGCGGGTGGCGGCCCGGTTGGGTGGGCTGGGCGCACTGGCCCCGCACGAGCCGCTGATCCGGGCGCTGGCCCGGCTCGACGCGCCGGGCGACGGGTTCACCGCGACCGCGAGTCTTGCGGTCCCGGGCGGCGTGACGGTGGAGCTGGACACCCGGGGCACGATCGACGTCGCGGCGGAGCGGGCCCGGTTGACCAAGGACCGGACCGCGGCGGAGAAGGAGATCGCCCAGAACCGCGCCAAGCTGGACAACCCGGCCTTCGTGGCCAAGGCGCCCGAGGCCGTGGTGGCGAAGGTCAAGGCGCGGCTCGCCGCGGCCGAGGCCGACCTGGCGCGGATCACCGCCGCGCTGGCCAGCCTGCCCGCCGACGGCGCCCGGTCCGAGGAATCCGGCATCGAGGCCACGGGCACCGCTGGTGGCTGACCGGGCCGAGTTCGACCGGGTCGACGCCGAGCTGTTGCAGCGCGGCTTCACCCGCATGGCGTTCGACCTGGGCAAGATCGAGCAGCTGCTCGACCTGCTCGGCAGCCCGCAGCGGGCGTACCCGGCGATCCACCTGACCGGGACGAACGGCAAGACGTCGACGGCGCGGATGATCGACAGCCTGCTGCGCGCGCACGGCCTGCACACTGGCCGCTACACCAGCCCGCACCTGGAAACCGTGCGGGAGCGCATCAGCCTGGACGGTGAACCGGTCGACGAGCGCCGGTTCGTGCAGATCTACCGCGAAGTTGCGCCGGTGGCCGGGCTGGTGGACCAGCGTTCGGCGGAGCCGCTGAGCTACTTCGACCTGACCACCGCGATGGCGTTCGCGACGTTCGCCGATGCCCCGGTCGACGTCGCCGTGGTCGAGGTCGGGCTCGGCGGCGAGGAGGACGCCACCAACGTGCTGCACGCCGGTGTCTGTGTGATCACTCCGATCGGGCTGGACCACACCGAGTGGCTGGGTGACACGCTCGCCGACATCGCCTGGGCCAAGGCCGGGATCATCCACAAGGAAGCGACCGTGGTCGTCGCGGCACAGGACGAGGAGGCGGCCCGGCCGATCCTGGAACGCTGCGCGCAGATGGGCGCCACCATCGCCCGGGAGGGCAGCGAGTTCGGCGTGCTGCGCCGGGCGGTCGCGGTCGGCGGGCAGCTGCTGACCCTGCAGGGGCTGGGCGGCGTGTACGAGGAGGTCTTCGTGCCCCTGCACGGTGCCCACCAGGCGCAGAACGCGGCGGTCGCGCTCGCCGCCGTCGAGGCGTTCCTGGGCGCGGGGACCAGCCGGGCGCTGGACGCGGACGTGGTGCGCGAGGGGTTCGCCGGGGTCAGCTCGCCCGGCCGCCTGGAGCGGGTCCGCACCGCGCCGACCATCCTGCTGGACGCGGCGCACAACCCGCACGGCATGGCCGCCACGGTCGCCGCATTGGAGGAGGAGTTCGCCTTCAACCGGCTGGTCGCGGTGGTGGCGATGCTGGCGGACAAGGACGTGCGGCACGTCCTGGAGTTGCTCGAACCGGTGGTCGACGCGTTGGTGGTCACCCGCAACAGCTCGTCGCGGGCGATGCCGGCGCGGGAGCTGGCGGCCATCGCCACCGAGATCTTCCGCGAGGAGGCGGTACGCGTGGTGCCCAGCATGCCCGACGCCATCGAGGCGGCGGTCGAGCTGGCCGAGTCTGATGTGGCCGGCGAGCTGAGCGGGGTGGGCGTGCTCATCACCGGGTCCGTCTACACGGTGGCGGACGCCAGGAGGCTGCTCAAGCGATGAGTACCCCACCGTCCGGCCTGCGCAACCCGGCCGCCGCGGTGCGGGGCGTGGGCGCCGCGGCGCTGTGCGCGGAGGCTCTGGCGATGCTGCTGGCGATCCAACCGATCCGCACGCTCGGCGGCGGCCTGAGCGGTGCGGCCATCGGCGTCGTCGTCGCGCTGGCCGTCGTCCTCCTGCTGCTGGTCGGTCTGTTGCGACGCAACTGGGCCTGGTACGCCGCGGCCGCGGTGCAGGTGGTGCTGCTGCCGGCGGGGCTGCTGCACTGGTCGCTGGCCGCGCTCGGGATCGTCTTCGGGCTGGTCTGGGCCTACGTGATGTACGTGCGGCGGCGCGTACTCAGCCGCTAGCCTTTCCGCCGCCGCCACTGGGTTATCGCGATGCCGTGGCCGTCGGGGTCGCGGAACGTGGCGGTCCAGGGCTCCAGCCGCTCGCCGACGGCCGCTGGGCGCGGATCGGTGGTGAACCGCACTCCCTTCGCCTTCAGCTCCTCGTAGACCGCGTGCACGTCGGCGACCTCGAGGTTGATGTCGACCGTGCCGTGGGCGACATCAGGGGCATCGGGGTCGGCCCGGAGGACCACCCGGGTGTCGCCCGAGGCGAGCACGACGTTGCCGTCCCCGCCGTCGATCTCGTGGAAGCCGAGCACCTCGCGGTAGAACTCCGCGGACCGGCCGAGGTCCCGGACGGGCAGCGTGATGCCGACGCCGTGGATCTCTCCGGCCCGGCCGGGGCGGGCGCCGGAGGGCGCGGTGAGCAGCTCGCCGAGATCGAACTCGATGGCGGTGACGCTCGGGGTGGACCGGCTATCCGAGCCGTCTCCGGCGTCCGTGGAGCCCTCCGCGTCCGGGTCGGCCGTGGTCACCGCCGGGCGGCGCGCCCCGGCAGCCGCCGGGGACACCTGCTCGGCCCCGTTGACCTGTTCCTCGGAAGACGGCCGGGGCCGCGGCCGCGGCGGTCGGCCGGAGTCCGACGCCTGTTGGGCCTGGTTAGCCTGAGCGGCCTGCTCGGTAGCTGTCTCGTATAAACATCTGACGCTGCCG
>JADGHA010000004.1 GCA_019689695.1 Micromonosporaceae bacterium
CGGCGCCCACCGGCGCGCCGGGGCGGGGGGCGGCCGCGCGGCGGCACGCGCGGACGTGGTGGTCCTCGCCCAGGCCTCGATGGCCCCCGCAGCGCGGCTCGCCGACGTGGCGGCGCCGGTGCTCACCTCGCCGGTCGGCGGTGTCGCATCCCTGCTGCGGGTCGTCGGGCCGGCCCCAGCCGCGTCCAGCTGAACTCACCTGTTGCAAGGAGACACCCGCGTGCAGCTCATTCACGGACTCGGCACCCACACCGTCGTGGCCGGCAGCTACCAACTGCAGGTACGCGCACCACAGCGAGTCGCCGTGCTCGCGGACCCGGATGGCCGGATCTGGTCACGGCTGAGCCTGCTCGCGTCGGTCGACCGCACCGACCTCGCCGACGAGTCGTACGACGTCGGCGAGCCCCGGGTGTCCGTTGCCCGGCTGGACGGTGAGGAGGTGGTGGAGGTCGAGGTAGCCTGCCGGAGCAGCGCCTGGTCGACCAAGTCGGTGCTGGCGCGCTGCTTCGAGGACCGGATCGAGCTGGCGGTACGGGTCGAAGGTTCGGGTGTCCTCGGCACGGTGCGGCTGTTGGGCGGCCGAGCGATCCTGCCCACCGGGGCCTGCGGCACGTTCCGCTCGTCCATCGAGTTCGCCTCGGTGTTCAACCCCGCGCCGACCGAGCCCGTCCAGGTCGTCCGGCCGGCAGCCGCCGGCGCGGCGGTGGGCGTCCTGGGGGACGCGACCGCTGGCCGGCTGCACGGCATCTTCTCGCCGCCGCCGCTGTGCCTCGCGCTCGGCCGGGAACCCGCCCTAAGCCCGACGGATGTCCCGGGCGGCGCCGGCTGGTTCACGGTCGGCCTGCTCGCCGCCGTCACCGACCTGCGCTTCACCGAGCTGCGGTACGCCCCGCTGGACGGCGGCTTCCTGCTCGAGCTCGACTACGACGGGCACACCACGGTGGACGGCTCCTTCGTGACACCGGCCGTCGTGCTCCGGCCGGCCGCCGACCCCTGGCAGGGGCTCGCCGGCTACCGCGCGGACCTGGTGGCGCGCGGCTTCGCTCCGGCGGAACCCGCAACCGCGCCGGCAGCGTGGTGGACGGAGCCGATCTTCTGCGGCTGGGGGGCGCAGTGCGCGGCGGCATCCGTTCCGGGGCAGCCCATGTCGCACCCGTATTACCTGGACGAGCTCGGGCCGGCCACCGTGCCGGCGGGCCTGCCGGTCGCCGGCGACCTTGCCCGGCAGGACCGGTACGACCAGTGGCTGGCGCGGCTCGCGGCGCACGGGGTGGTGCCAGGCACCGTGGTCGTCGACGACCGCTGGCAGCTGGCGTACGGCACCGGCGAGCCCGACCCACGGCGCTGGCCGGACCTGCGGGCCTGGATCGCGCGGCGGCACGCGGCCGGCCAACACGTGCTGTTGTGGTGGAAGGCGTGGGACCCGGCCGGCCTGCCGCCGGACGAGTGCGTGACCGACCCGGCCGGGACGCCGGTCGCGGCCGACCCGGGCAGCCCCGCGTACCGGAAGCGGCTGGCCAAGACGGTGGCGTGGCTGGTGGGCCCGGACGGCCTGGACGCGGACGGGTTCAAAGTGGACTTCACCCAGCGCGCGCCGGCCGGGCACGCGCTGCGCCGCCCTGGAGCCGACCCAGGCGCGCCCTGGGGCATCGCCGCGTTGCACCGTCTACTGGAGACGCTCTACCGGGCGGCGAAGTCGGCCAAGCCGGATGCGCTGGTGGTCACGCACACGCCACACCCCGGCTTCGGCGACGTCTGCGACATGGTGCGGCTCAACGACATTCTGGAACGCGATCCGTCCGGCGCGGCCGTCCCGGCCGTGGACCAGCTCGCGTTCCGGCGGGCCGTCGTCGCGGCCGCGCTCCCCCACCACCCGGTCGACACGGACCAGTGGCCGATCGCCGACCGGGCACAGTGGCGCGCGTACGTCTTGGCACAGGCTCGGCTGGGCGTGCCGGCGCTCTACTATGCCGACCGGATCGACCGTTCCGGCGAGGAGCTGACCGGCGACGACCTGGCGCTGGTCGCCCGCGCCTGGCGCGAGTACCGGGCCAGCCGCGGGCCGGCGGCCGACGCCGCGCGCGACTCAGTCCCACTACAGCGGAGTCTCGCGGGCGCTGGCCAGGTGCCGAGCCGGTGACTGGCGCGGGATCGCCGGAACGGCCAACTGGTCCACCGCGGCCGCCACCATGGCCCGTCCCTGGTCGCTGAGCAGCCACGCTGCCGGGCCGTCAGCGGCGAGGAACAGGCCGATCCGGACGGCTGGGGGGGTTGTCCCATCGGCGAGGCGGGCGCCCGCCGGGTAGCGGAACACGGCCGGCCGGTCCTCGTCGACCGTCCGCGCCACCACCCGTGCGTCGGGCCCGACGTCGGCGACGGTCAGCCGGCCTGGTCCACAGTAGATCTGAGCGATGCCGTCGAGCCCGGCGGCGACCGGATCGGCGGGGTCCACGATCCGGAGCCGGTCGCGTGCGAGCAGGACGTCGGCGCGCTGCGCAAGTCCAAGCTGGACATACCCGTGCCAGGCCAGCAGCGGCACGTCGGCGCGCGCCACGGCGGCGATCGCGGCGGGGGGTGCCCCCCGCGTGACGATGACGGCCGCCGCCGTGCGAATCTCTTCCGGCCGCGGGACGGCGCTCCTGCTCACCGCGTAGCCGCGCCGCGCCAGCAGCTCGGCGAGCACCTCGTCGCCGGCGGTGCGGCGGGCGCCGGAGACCAGCAGGGCGTACCGCCTGTCGCCGCCGGCCTGCGGCCGGGCCGGTGCGGTCCGGTCCAGGACCTCCCGGACGAACGGAGGGATCACCGAGCGCAGCACGTCGGGATAGTGGCGCTCGGCCGCCGCGAGGGCACGCCGGGCCTGCTCCCACAGCGCCTCATTCTCCGGGAAAGTGCGGGTTCGGGCGGCCCGGAGCAGGCGTACCGCGGCCAGCCCGGCCGCCGCCATGTCGGCCGCCGCGTCCAGCCACGGGCGCAGCGACGACACCAACGGCGCGGGCTCGGCCGCCGCCCGGCACCCGTCTGCGAGCTGCGTCAGCCGGGCGGTCAACTCGTCGAGGCCGGCCCTTCCGCCGGCGAGCGCGTCGTTTGCCGCGCGGGCCAGTGCCGCATCCGCCTCGGCACTCGGCGGCCAGGCGCTGCAGGCCGTCACCAGCGGTGCCAGCTGTGCCGCTCCGGCGCCGGCCACCGTCGCGAGCGCACGGCGTGCCGCCGCCGCGGGCTGGTAGCCCGCCGGGTCGCGCGCCCATTCGGCGACCGTGGCCAGCGGGATCCGCGACGGAACGGCCTGCACCATGGGGTTGGCGAGCACGCCGGCCAGGTCACTGCCGGCCAGGTCGCCGGTCCGGCCGGTCAGTGGGCCGAGGAACAGCCGGCCCGGCTCGTAGTCGTTGACCGGGAAGTTGTCCCACAGCACGATGCGGCGCCGGTAGCTGGCTGCGGCCCGGTCGATGTCGTCACGCGTCACCGCACCGACCACAATGTCCTGCCCGGTCCACGCCACCACCACGTCGGCGGGCGCGGTTCGCGCGAACCCGTCGCGGTACGCGGTGGGCTCGGTGCCGGCGTAGTCGGTAGGGCACACCAGCAGCGGCTCTCGGATGCCCGCCGGGTGGAGGAAGTCGGCCACGAACGACGCGCAGGTCTCGCCGTGCGCCGCGCCCGCGGCTGCCGGCCCCGCTTCGGGCCAGCGGTCCAGCTCCTCAGGCCTGGTCAGCTCGGCCGGCACGTCGTCGAAGAACAGCGCGAACGAGCGGACCCCGGCGTCGTACAGCTGGCTGGCCTTGCCGGCGAGGGCCCGGTGGTCGGCGTCGTCGGCGTACCGCATGCTCAGGCCCGGGCTGATCGCGTAGACGAAGCGGATGCCGAGGCCGTGGGCGGTGCGCGCCAGCTCGGCGAGCTGGGCCAGCTCCCGAGCCGGGTACGGATGGCGCCAGCGGGTGCGGTGGTAGGGATCGTCCTTGGGGGCGTAGACGTACGTGTTGAGCCCGATCCGCGCGGAGAATTCCAGGTGCGCCAGGCGTTCGGCGTGCGACCACGGCCGCCCGTAGAAGCCCTCCACGGTGCCGCGTACCGGCAGCGACAGCTCGGGTCGGTGGACCGCGAAGCCGGACTGAGGGCGATCGGACATTGTGGGAACGTTACCAGGCCACAGGCGTTCCGCCGAGGGTGAGGAGCAGGCGCGGCTGCATCGCGAGCTGCTCCCCCTCGACGAGCTGGGGCTCGGCACGGACGGCGTGCTCGCCCGGATTGCGCCCTCCTACCAGCGGGCGCAGACTGGGACCGTCGCGCGTTTTCTGGTCACCGTGACCAACCCGCGACAGCACGCGGAGGCGTTGGTGGACGTGACGGGCGCAGGATCGGCGTGACGAGAGCGGGGCAGAGCCGGCGGAAGACGGGGCAGGCGGCGGCCGAAGGGCCGCACCCGACGTGGCGGGTGACGATCCGGGAGGTCGCCGAGGCGGCCGGGGTGTCGCGGTCGACCGCCTCGCGTGCGCTGACCGGCAACGGGTACGTTGCGACGCTGGTGCGCGACCGCGTTCGCGAGGTCGCCCGCGGGCTGGGCTACGTGCCCGACGCGACCGCCCGGCACCTGCGCCGGCAGGCCAGCCAGTCGATCGGGGTGCTGGTCTCGGACCTGAGCAACCCCTTCTACGCCGGGCTGGCCGCCGGCATCAGCCAGCAGGCGCGCCGGCGGAAGTACACGATGATGCTCGCCGATGACGGCGGCTCGCCGGAGGTCGAGGCGGAGGCGGCCGAGGCGTTCGTCGCGCTGCGGGTGGCCGGGGTCATCGTCACGCCGGTCTCCGCGCAGATCAGTGACTACCTGGCCCGGCACCGCATCCCGGTGGTGGAGGTCGACCGGCAGTTCGCCGCCGGCGACTGCGATGCGGTGGTGGTGGACAACGAGCGGGCGGCCCGCAAGGTCACCGCACACCTGCTGGCGCTCGGCCACCGGCGCATCGCCCTGGTGATCGACGAGATGCACTGGACCACCGGCCGGGACCGGCTGGCCGGCTACCGGGCCGCGTTCGCCGACGCCGGTGTGGCGCTGGACGAGTCCCTGGTGGTCAGCGCCGGGTGGGACGTGGACACCGCCCGGATCGAGGCGCACAAGCTGCTGAGCCGGCCGCAGCCGCCGACGGCGGTGTTCGCCGCGAACAACGTCCTCGCGGAGGCGGTCTGGCGGGCCGCCGACGAGCTCGACCTGGCCATACCGGAACGGCTGAGCCTGGTCTCGTTCGACGACGTGTCCTGGATGAGCCTGGTCCGGCCCGGCGTCACCGCGGTGGCGCAGGACGCGGTGGCCCTCGGCGAGGCGGCCATCTCTCAGCTGTTCGAACGGATCCAGTCTCCGAACGCGCCGGCGCGCACGGTGCTGCTGTCGACCCGCATGGTCATGCGGGGATCGACCGCGCCACCGCCGCCGGCCGGACGCTGAGCCGCCCGGGCGCTTGTCTTGACGGCCGCGAAGCGGTTTCCTAGGCTCAGCCTGGGATCGATCCCACACCCGGGAACAAGGAGCCGGCGGCATGACCGAGCGCCTGCGCGCGGGCACGGCTGGCCGCGCCCACCGTGTGGCTTCCCGCTGCGAGCCGGGCGAACAGGCAGGAGCCCCGACGGCCCGGGATCGGTGGCCGGCTGGCTCACCCGCCACCCGGCCGTCGGCGCCCGTCTCGAATGCCCCGTCCGGCGACCAACCGTCCGATCTGGACCGCGCGGACCGGCCGGCCGCGTCGCCGGACCGGACCATCCACATGATCGGCAACGCCCACCTGGACCCGGTCTGGCTGTGGCCGTGGCAGGAGGGCTACCAGGAGGCGCGGGCGACGTTCTGGTCGGCGATCCACCGGATGGACGAGTACCCCGACTTTGTCTTCACCTGCAACCAGGTGGTCCTGCTCTCGTGGGTTGAGGAGTCCGATCCGGAGTTGTTCGCGAGGATCCGCGAACGGGTCGCGGACGGCCGCTGGCAGATGGTCGGCGGGTGGTGGGTCGAGCCGGACTGCAACATGCCCTGCGGTGAGTCCTTCGTGCGGCAGGGCCTGTACGGCCAGCGCTACCTGCGGGACAGGTTCGGGGTCACCGCGACGGTCGGGATGAACGTCGACCCGTTCGGGCACCACGGGATGCTGCCGCAGATCCTGCGCGGACAGGGGATGCACGCGTACTGCTTCATGCGCCCGGGTCCCCATGAGACGAGCCTGGCCGGCACGGCCTTCTGGTGGGAGTCGCCGGACGGCTCCCGCGTCCTCGGGTACCGCATCCCGCACGAGTACTGCAGCCCGCCCGGCGACCTCGCCGCCCAAATCGACAAGTCGCTCGGCGCACTGGACCACACGCTCGGCGACTCGATGATCTACTTCGGCGTCGGAAACCACGGCGGCGGCCCCACCCGGGCCAACATCGAGTCCATCCACCGGTACGACCGGATGGCCTCGTTCGGCCGCATGATCATCTCCTCCCCCGACCGGTACCTGGCGGAGCTGGCGAAGAGGCTCGGCGAGGACGGCCTGAACGCGTTGCCGGTGTGGCGTGGCGACCTGCAGAAGCACGCGCCCGGCTGCTACTCGGCGCACTCCGGCATCAAGATCTGGCAGCGCCGCGCCCAGGCGGCGATCCTGTCCGCCGAGCGGTGGGCCGTCGTGGGCTCCACACTGTTCGGCCTGGACTACCCGCGCGCCGACCTCGGCCGGGCATGGCAGCAGATCCTGTTCAACCAGTTCCACGACGTGCTGCCCGGTTCGGCGGTCGAGACCGCGTACGACGACGCCCGCGACCAGCTGGGCGAGGCGATCGCGATCGCCAAGCGGATCATCGCCCGTACGCACAACGTGGTCGCCCGCCACGTCGACATCCCGCCGGAAGAGGGGACCCAGCCGGTGCTGGTGTTCAACCCGCATCCGTGGCCGGTGACGACGCAGGTCGAGCTCCAGTACGGCGCGCAGCCCGCCGGTGTGCACGTGGTGGACGCCGGCGGCCGGGTCACCAGTTCGCAGCGGATCCAGTCGCTGGCGACCACGGACGACAAGGGCAGGGGGGCGACCGTGTTCGAGGCCGCCGTCCCGCCGCTGGGCTACCGGCTCTACCGGCTGCGCCCCGGCGCCGCACCGGCGAGCGGTCCGGCCGGCGAGCAGCCGGCCAGTCCCCTGCGCGCCACCGGAACAATGCTGGAAAACGAGCTGCTGCGGATCGAGATCGACCCGCGCACCGGGTGGCTCGCATCCTTTGTGGACAAGCGCACCGGCGTGGACCTCGTGGCCGGCGCCCGGGGCGAGCACACGCAGCTCTGCCAGGACCCGACCGACACCTGGGGCCACCGGGTTGTCTCGTACCGCTGGCCCGGCACGGCGATGCGGACGACCCGGGTCACCCTGCGCGAGGCCGGGCCGGTGCGCGCCCGGCTCCGGGTGGAGCGGGAGTGGAACCGCTCCACGATGGTGGAGGAGCTCATCCTCGGGCACCGCGCCGACCACGTGGAGGTCCGGGTGACCATCGACTGGCGGGAGCAGGCCCACCTGTTGAAGCTCTGCTTCCCGATCGAGCTGGCCGACCCGGTCGCCACCTATGAAGTCCCGTTCGGGAGCATCGTCAGGCCCGTCGACGGCGCGGAGAACCCGGGACAGTCCTGGGTGGACGTGAGCGGGACGGCGGGCGGGCGACCGGCGGGCCTCGCGGTGGTCAACAACGCCAAGCACGGGTACGACGTCTCGCCCGGCACGCCGGGCGGGGACTCGCCGAGCATCGGCGTCACCGCGGTGCGCAGCCCGGTCTACGCCTGGCACGATCCGCGGCAGCTCGACCCCGACGGCTTCTACTCGTACCAGGACCAGGGGGTGCAGTCCTTCCGGTACCTGCTCGTCCCGCACGCCGGCGACTGGCGGACCGCGAACCTGACCCGGCGCGCGGCCGAGCTGGGCTCACCGGTGCGGGCGATGCTGGAAAGCTTCCACCGCGGGCCGCTGCCACCTGAGCAGAGCTACCTGTCCGACGGCGGTGGGCCGGTGATGGTGACCGCGGTCAAGGGTTGCGAGGACGGGTCGGCCGCTCCCGACCTGGTGGTCCGCGCGGTGGAGAGCACGGGCCGGCCGGCGACCGCCAGGATCGAGCTGCCGGTGCTGGGCCGGGCCATCGAGGCCGACTTCGGCCCGAGCCAGATCCGCACCTTCCGGGTGCCGGCCGACGGTGGCGAGGTACGGGAGGTCGACCTCATCGAGTGGGACCTCGCGGACGGGTCGCGCGGCACCTTCGAGATGTCGCCGATGCCGGCGCCGCCGGGCGGCAGGCGGGCCACCGGGCCCGCCCACGACTGCTCCGGCACGAGCCCGCCGGCAAAGGCGCTGGCGCCCCGCCAGCGCCGCGGCGCCAGCGGGTGAGCTGGTCTGCCCGGGACGGTGAGCCGCACCTGGTAGCGGCCGGTCGGCGCCGTCGCCTGGCCGGTCACCGCCCTCCCACCGGCAAACCGACGCCTGGCCCGGGCCGGCGGAACGGCTCAGGTTCGTGGTCGAAAGGCCATTGTGTGGGCGTCACTGTGGCGGTCGCCCGGGAGCAGAGCATATGGTTACGATTCCACACCTTGAGGGATCCCCACCCTCACGGGGGCTTTTGATGCACCGCGGACTCTCCAACCTGACCCACCGGATCGAGCGGACCCTCGATCAACGGCTCCGGCCGGCGATGTACCGGGACGTCGAACCCGTACGCGTAGAGGCGGCACACCTCCCCGGCGAGCCCGTGCCCGCCAGCGAAGGCCTGGCCCTGACCTACGCACCCTTCGCGGTCGGGCAGCCCTGGGGACGGGCGTGGAGCACCACCTGGTTCCGGTTCACCGGTGAGGTGCCGCAGCGGATGCGCGGGTGCCGGGTCGAGCTGCTCGTCGACCTCGGCTTCGGCACCGGTGGGCCGGGGTTCCGGTGCGAGGGCCTGGCCTACACCCCGGACGGCACGCCCATCAAGGGCATCGAGCCCCGTACGGCGTACGTGCCGATCGCCCGGCCGGCGGCCGGTGGCGAGCGGGTCGAGGTGTACGTCGAGGCGGCCGCCAATCCCCGCTTCGACGGCACGGTCTCCCCGTTCGGCGACCCGGAGACGGTGCCCGACGTCCTGCTCTACCGGCTGGAGCGGGCCGAGCTGGCCGTGCTCGACGAGCAGGTACACGCCCTGGTCCTGGACGTGCAGGTGCTGCACCAGCTGGCCCTGACCCTGCCCGAGACCGACCCACGCCACCACGAGATCCGCCGGGCCCTCGAGCTGATGCTCGACGAGCTCGACGTCGCGGACGTCGCCGCCGGGGCCGCCGCCGCCCGGGCAAGGCTGGCCAAGGCGCTCGCCTCCCCGGCCGCCCCGAGCGCGCACCGCGTCACCGCCGTGGGCCACGCCCACATCGACTCGGCCTGGCTGTGGCCGATCCGGGAGACCATCCGCAAGTGCGCGCGGACCTTCAGCAACGTGGTGGCGCTCGCCGACGAGTACCCGGAGCTGGTCTTCGCCTGCTCCTCGGCCCAGCAGTACGCGTGGCTGAAGGAGCACCACCCGCTGGTGTACCGGCGGGTGGCGGAGAAGGTGGCCACCGGCCAGTTCGTCCCGGTGGGCGGCATGTGGGTGGAGTCCGACACCAACATGCCCGGCGGCGAGGCGATGGTGCGCCAGTTCACCCAGGGCAAGCGGTTCTTCGCCGCCGAGTTCGGCGTCGAGCCGCGGGAGGTCTGGCTGCCCGACTCGTTCGGCTACTCCGCGGCCCTCCCCCAACTCGCCCGGCTGGCCGGCTTCCGCTGGTTCCTCACCCAGAAGATGTCCTGGAACCAGACCAACCGCTTCCCGCACCACACCTTCTGGTGGGAGGGCATCGACGGCAGCCGCATCTTCACCCACTTCCCACCCGCCGACACGTACAGCTCCGACCTGTCCGGCAAGGACCTCGCGTACGGGGTGAGCAACTTCGCCGAGCACGGGCGGGCGACCGTCTCGCTGCTGCCCTTCGGGTACGGCGACGGCGGCGGTGGCCCGACCCGGGAGATGCTGGAGACCGCCCGGCGGGTCGCCGACCTCGAAGGCTCGCCACGGGTGTGCATCCGGACGCCGGCTGAGTTCTTCGCCGAGGCGGAGCGGGAGTACCCGGACGCTCCCGTGTGGAGCGGCGAAATGTACCTCGAGTACCACCGGGGCACGTACACCAGCCAGTCCGCGATGAAGCGTGGCAACCGGCGGACCGAGCACCTGCTGCGCGAGGCCGAGCTGTGGTGCGCCACCGCGGCGGTGCGCACCGGCCACCCGTACCCGTACCAGGAGCTGGACGACATCTGGCAGCGGGCGCTGACGCTGCAGTTCCACGACATCCTGCCGGGCAGCTCCATCGCCTGGGTGCACCGCGAGGCGCGGCAGGCGTACCAGCGGCTCGCGTTCCGGCTGGAGGCGATGATCGTGGAGGCACTCACCGTGCTGACCGGGCCGGGCCGGGTGCCGCTGACCGCCAACGCGGCGCCGCACGGGCGCGACGGGGTGCCGGCGCTCGGAGTCGGCGTGCCGGCGGCACGCGACGACACGGTGTCGGTCTCGTCCACTTCGGACGGGACGGTGTTGGACAACGGGTTGTTGCGGGTGCGCATCGGCACCGACGGGACCGTCTGCTCGATCCGGGATCTGGTCGCCGACCGCGAGGTGCTTCCGGCCGGCGCCCGCGCCAACGTGCTGCACCTGCACCCCGACACGCCGAACAAGTTCGACGCATGGGACGTGGACGAGTTCTACCGCCACCGGCGCCGCGAGCTGACCGACGTGACCAAGATCGAGGTGGAGGCGGACGGGTCCGGGTCGGCGCGGATCCAGGTGACCCGGCACGACCGCGACTCGGTCTACGTCCAGACCATCTCGCTGCACCCCGGCGAGCGGGTGCTGCGATTCACCACCGAGGTGGACTGGCACGAGCGCGAGACGCTGCTGAAGGTCGCCTTCCCCGTGGACGTGCACGCGGCGCAGTCCACTTCGGAGATCCAGTTCGGTCACCTGCACCGGCCGACGCACACCAACACGTCGTGGGACGCGGCGAAGTTCGAGATCTGCGCGCACCGCTGGCTGCACGTGGGGGAACCGGGATACGGCGTGGCGCTGGTCAACGCCGGCATCTATGGTCACGACGTGTCCCGCCGGCCGCCCGGCGACGCGCGCGGCGCGCAGCCGACGACCGTCCGGCTGTCGCTTCTGCGGGGCCCCCGCTACCCCGACCCGAACACCGACCAGGGTTCGCACCGCTTCGAGTACGCCCTGGTCTGCGGCGCGGAGATCGCCGACGCGGTCCGTGAGGGCTACCGGGCCAACCTGCCGCCGCGCCGGCACCTGGGCGGCCAGCCGGTCGCTCCGCTGGTCGAGGTCAGCAACCCAGCCGTGGTGGTCGAGGCGGTGAAGCTCGCTGATGACCGCTCCGGCGACGTGGTGGTACGCCTCTACGAGGCGCTGGGCGGCCGGGCCAGCACCCGGCTCACCACCTCATTCGACCTGGCCGATGCCCAGGTGTGCGACCTGCTGGAGCGGCCGGACGCGGAGGTGGCCGCGCTGGCCCCGATCTCGGTCGAGGGCAGGACCGTCGCGCTCGCGTTGACGCCCTTCCAGGTGGTCACGCTCCGGCTGCGGCGGGCCGCCGGTCGACGATGACCAGCGAGCCCTACCCAGTAATCTCCTCGCCCAACGCCACAGGACCGACGCGGCGCAGGGTCACGTCGGCGACGCCATGCCCGCCGAGCGTGACCGGCCCACCTCCGGTCACCCTCGGACCGTCCCAGCCGACGGTGGCCACCACCTCGTCCGCGCCGATGTTGCGCAGGCGCACCCGTACCGCCCCGCCGCCTGCCGGGCGGACCTCGGCGAGCACCCGGTCGGCCGGATCCACCCGCAGACCCAGGCCGCCCGTCGTGACCGGGCCTGCCCACTGCCGCGCCTGCAGCGGTTCGAGCAGGTTCCGGCCGAACACGCGGACCTGCTCGCGGGTCACCTCGCCGCTGGCCGGGGCGAACCGGTAGCGGTAGCGGCGGGTACCGTCCTGGCTGGCCTGGAAGTTGGTGAAGTGCAGGTTGTTCATCAACCAGCTGTTCACCGCCCCGCCGTCCACCGTCAGGGTGCGCGCCCAGCGTCCGGTGTGGAACCCGCCGACCTGCACCAGCGGCGCGTCGAAGCTGCCCCACAGCACCCCGTGGCGACCGTTGGTGACGCCGACCGCGTGCTGCACGGAGTACCAGTCCTTGCTGGTGTCCGGCAGCTGCTCGGTCCCGGCCGCATACACCGCGCCAGCGGTCTCCAGGAGGAACCGCGGCTCGTCCACATGGAACGGAAAAGCCACGAAGATGCTCTCCGGCTCCCAGCGGGCGGGCTTGACCAGGTGCACGTCGAGATCGACCACGTCCACGTCGCGGTAGAGGGTGAGAGCCACGGTGGCGGCGGGCAGGTCGGGCGGGGTGACCTGCCAGGTGACCGTCGCGTGCCCGGCCGACTCGGCGATCTCCGGCTCGTCGCCGCCGTACGCGACCAGCCGCTGGAAGTCCGGCCCGGGGAAGTCGGGATGGAAGTCTCTGGCTGACCGGACCACCATCGGGTGGTCGCAGCCGGCCGGGATCCGCTCGCACACGATCGCGCCCAGGCCGTACGGCACGCTCGGGCTGACCAGCTCCCGATCCTCGCGCACGTCCACAAGGGACACGACGCCGCCGCGTGCCGGATCGACCACGGCGCGGTAGCGGCCCATCGCGAGTTCCCGGCCGGCCCGCCGGCTGGGCGGCTCGGGCGTGGGCAGCAGCGCCAGCCCGAAAGCCGGTGCCCGGGCGACCAGCCGGCCCCGGCGTACCCCGTCCAGTTCGACCTCGACCGGCTCGGTGCGGTCCCGCTCGGTGGGGTTGACCACGAGGACCCCGGTCCGCGCCGGCTGGTCCGGCGGCCCGTTTCCGGCCAGCCGGAACATCCCCTCGATCGCCAGGTCGCGGGCCAGGTCGTATGCCTCGTACGCGTACGAGGCCTTGGCGTTCCAGTGGGAGTGGCTGAACGTCGAATGCGGCTTGGCGTAGGTCTCCCAGGAGCCCCAGGTGTGCTCGCCGAACAGCAGCAGAGCCTCGTCGACCCGGGCCAGGTCGGCGATGACCTCCGGCTCGTCCCGCAACCGGACCGGGCCGCGGCGGTAGCCGAGCACGTGCCCGAGCGGCGGGTCGGCACGCCCGGCCAGGACGCTCAGTCCGAGGCTGCTCTGGGCGGCCCTGGCGAACGAGCGTGCCTCCCGGTAGACGGCCACCTCCCGGGCGGTCGAGCCGTGGCCGTGCGCCCACCAGTCGGCCCACTCGCCGCGCACCACCGGGACGTCGGCGCGCCGGGCCTGCGCCTCCAGCAGGTCGAGCGCCTGGTCGACGGTTGCGGTGCGCATCGGTGGGCGGCCGGGTAGGGCGTTCCAGTGCCGCACCACGTCCAGGAAGAGCGGCGTCGGCCAGCGGTTGTCGTTCGCCGCGTGGACCACCGCGACGTCGTACGGGTAGTCGGTGCGCGCCTCCAGCCGCTGGACATACGAGGCGATGTGCCGCTCGGCGGCGTGGACGTCACCGTCGACGATCCCCCACTCCTCACCGACGCCGTAGTGGGTGGACAGCCAGACGAAGACCCGGCCGCCGCCCGGCCCCTCCCACCAGAAGCCGGTCGGCTGCTCGTACGGCGGCCGGCCGTGGTCCGGGTTGAGCGCCATGACCAGCCGGGACAGGCCGGCGCGGCGCATCGCGTCGACGGTGCTCCAGGCGATCCCGTTGATGTCGCCGTGCTGCTCGGTGCGCACCGGCAGGCCGGCCGCCCGCAGGATGCCCACCGCGTCGTAGGCCGCGCCGAGCTCAGCCTCCGACGGCAGCTGCGTCATGTTGAGGTAGCCGCCGGTGACGCTGATGCGGCCGCCGGCGGCGAGCGCGCGCAGCCGCTGGACCTGTCCCGGATCGGCGGTGGCGAGAAACTTCAGCACCGGGCGGGCCACCTCGAACGTCCAGCGGAACTGGGCCGGCCCCGGGGCCGGGTCGGCGGCGCACAACCGCAGCACCTCCGAGACGATCCTCCGGTGGTGACCGTCCACGATGCGCGGGCTGTTGGTGTAGCCGATGTCGTGGTGAGTATGACCAATGAGCAGGATCTGCCGGATCGCGGACACCCTGGCTGCTTCCCGTGTGGCAACGTTGTCACACGAATACAACCCCAGCACGCCCACCGCGGCAACCCTTCGTTGCCGCTCTGACCTGGGCTTATTCCGCATTAGTGGGACAGACGACTTATCAGGGCACTGATCTACCCCGCCAGCCCCAGTCGGTCGACGGCATCACGCGCAGCTGGCCATTGCCGCCAGACCCATGTGCGGGCGGCACCCGGGCGGCCGCCCGCGCAGCCGGCGACCTGCTGCAAATTATCGCCACTCAATGCCCATAAGATGAAGGCGGTTGACATGCCCGGGGGGCGGCGATAGCTTCGCCGAAAGCATCGGGGCTGCGCCACCGCGGGGAGGACGCACAAGGAGAGTCGATGCACCAGCCGCCATCCGCCCCGACGATCGGGGTGTTCGCGCGCGGGGACGGGCCAGCTATCGCTGACGCATGGACCGCGGCAGCGCCTTCCGACGGCATCACCTACGACCGCTTCCGCGACCTGGTCCTGCTCGACCGCAACTTCGACCGCGACGGCCTGCTCGTCGCCAAGCAGGGCGGCACCATCGTCGGCGCCGCTTACGGGGTCCGGCGGCTGGTCGCGGCGCACGGGTCCGACCTGGAGCCGGACAGCGGCTGGATTCCGTTCTTCTTCGTCCACCCGAAGGCGCGCCGGCAGGGCGTCGGCACGCGGCTCGTGCGCGGCGTGATGGACTGGCTGGCGAGCAAGGGTGTGAAGACCGTGTACTTCTCCTCGTACACGCCCAACTACTTCCTGCCCGGGCTCGACGCGGCCCGGTACCCGGAGGCTGCGCGCCTACTCGCCTCGCTCGGATTCGTCACGCAGTACGAGTCGGTAGCGATGTACCGCAGCCTCAACGACTACCGGATGCCGGACGACGTGCGGGAACGGATCGCGGCGCTCCGCGCCGCGGGCTGGAGCTTCGAGTCACCGACCGGCGACGACCTGGTGGACCTGATCGACATCGCCGGCAGGCACTTCAACCCGGACTGGGCCCGAGGCATCCGCGAGGGGGTGCTCGGCGGCCAGCCACTCGAGCGCATCCTGACCGTACGCGACCCCGACGGCGTCATGCTCGGCTGGGCCATGCACGGCACCTATGAAAATGTCCTGGAGCGCTTCGGCCCGTTCGGCGTCGTGCCGGACCGCCGCGGCACCGGCCTCGGGAAGCTGCTGCTGCACCTCACCCTGGAACGGATGCGGGCGCTCGGCGCACACAGCGCCTGGTTCCTGTGGACAGAGGAGACATCACCGGCAGGCATCCTCTACGCGAAGACCGGCTTCACCGTCACCCGCAGGTTCTCGATCCTGCGCGCGCCGCTCGCGGCCTGAGGGGCTCGTCCGACGCACAAGTCAGGAATGGAGTTGGTTGATGGGCAAGACCGTGCTCGCGATCGGCGGTCATATCGGAGACATGGACCTCACCGCCGGGCCCACACTGGCGAAGATGGTGCTGGCCGGGGACCGTGCAATCATCCTCGCCTGCACCTACGGCGAGCGGGGCCACCCCCGCCTGAGCCCCGAGGAGTACCGGGTCCAGAAGGTGCGCGAGGGCGAGCAGTTCGCCGCCGACATCGGCGCCGAGTTCCGGGTGCTCGACTACTCCGATGGCTTCCTGCCGGACAACGACGAGGCGGCGACCCAGATCGCGGACATCATCCGGACGGAGAAGCCGGACCTCATCATTACACATTGGACCAAGAGCATCCACCGCGACCATGAGCGGGCGGCAAGCCTCGCCGAGCGCGCACGGTTCCTGGCGTCGCTCCCGCTCGACAGCCCGCTCGGCCGGCACAGCGTGCGGCAGGTCCTGCACGCCGACAACTGGGAGGACGCCGAAGGGTTCGTTCCCGACCTCTACGTGTCCATCCCGGACGAGGCGTTCGAGCGGTGGCGGGCGGCCATCCAGAAGCAGGCCTTCGCGCGGGGCGAGACCTACGGCTTCCGCTACATCGACTACTACACCGCGATGATGACGGCCAAGGGGTGCCTGGCGGGCACCACGCGAGCCTGCGGGTTCGCGGTCGGCGGTGGCCCGCACTTCCCGCTGGCCGAACTCTGAGCAAGGGACCGGCGGCGGGCCGGCTCGCCGCCCGCGTCGTGGCCCTGCCGGCCGCCCGTGGCACGCGCCGCATGCCCGGGACCCCCATGCCGGCGCATTCCGCTGTTCGCACGGGCGTCCGGTCTTCTTGTGGCAGATCTTGCCGCGGTGCTAGCGTCCGCTCGTGTCGGGCCTGGAGGAGCTGCTCATCGAGGGCCTGACGGCGACGCCGAGACCGCGCTACAGCGGCGCGGTCGCACTCATCCAGCGGCGCGGCCGTGTCGAGCAGGTCGCCGCGGTGGGACACACCGCTCGCTATGCCGACCTTGACGGCACGCTTGTCCCGCCGGACGAGGCCCGGCAGGTGGACGTGGACACCCTGTTCGACCTCGCCTCCATCACCAAGCTGTTCGTCACCACGGCGCTGCTGAGCCTGGTGGAGGACGGGCTGCTCGCGCTCGACGAGCCGCTAGCCACCTGGCTGCCCGGATTCGGCGACGGGGAGCGCCGGGGCGTCACCCTCCGCCGGCTGATGACGCACACCTCCGGGCTGCCTGCGCTGCTGCCACTGTGGACAGACTGGCCGGACCGGGCGGCGCGGACGCGCGCGATTCTGGCGGCGCCGCTGGTGCGCCCTCCGGGCACCGGCTTCGAGTACTCCTGCGTCGGGTGCCTGCTGGCCGGGCTGCTCGCCGAGCGGATCACCGGGCGCGGGCTGGCCGAGCTGGTGCGGGAGCGGGTGTGCGAGCCGCTGGGCCTGACCTGGACCGGGTACCGGCCGCCCGCCGACCTGCTGCCCCGCATTGCAGCCACCGAGTACCAGCCGCAGTGGGGGCGCGGCCTGGTCCGCGGCCAGGTGCACGACGAGTGCTCCTGGTCGCTCGGTGGCACCGGCGGCAACGCCGGCATCTTCGGTACGGCCGGTGAGCTGGCCCGGTTCGGCGAGATGCTGCGCGGCGACGGCAGCGTCGACGGCCGGCGGGTGCTGGGCGCCGACACCGTGGCCGAGATGACCCGCGACCAGCTCCCGGCCGGGCTCGACCCGGGCTTCCGGCACGGGCTGGGCGTGCGCATCGCCGACCCGCAGTTCATGGCGGTCCTGGCGGCCGACGGCGCGTTCGGGCACACCGGCTTCACCGGTACCTGCCTGGTGGTCGACCGGGCACGCGAGCTCGTCGTGGTCCTCCTGACGAACCGGGTGCACCCCAGCCGGGACTGGTCCGACATCGGCGAACTGCGCCGGGCGGTGGCCAGGTACGCGTCGCGCTGACCGGGCCGGGCGCGGCCGGGCACCGGCGCTACGGATCGGCGTACCCGCTCAGCGGCGACGGCGACTGTGCCGGCAGGTCGAACAGGATGTGCCGCCAGTCGCCGGCGTACGGGAAGATGCCCCCGCTGGTCGGGAAACGCAGCCGGGACACCAGGTGCGCCCCCTTGATGTGGTCGGTTACCGAGCCCATCTGGTACAGGTCGTCCAGCGAGCCGAAGGCGCTGACGCTGATGACCCGCCGGGACCGGATATCGCTGAACGTCGAGATGAACAGCAGGCCGTCAAGCCTCCGGCGGATCCTGCTTTCCAGCACTGCGTACACGATCCGCATGAACGCCAGCCGCCAGAGCGTTCCGCAGTCGAAGCGGGTGACCACCAGGACACCGCCGGACGGGTCAGCGCGGCACCTTCCGGCGGCACCGCTCACCAGATGGCCAGGACCGTGGCGAGGCAAACCATCCCTCCCCCCGCGATAGCCCGGGACCAGCGGACCAGCCGCAGCTCCCCGCCGATGCTCCGGTCGTTCATGACGTGGTCCAGGTAGGTGCCGACGACGAGGTGGCCGACCGACACGACGACCAGGACGAGCAGGAACCACAGCGCGCCATCCGGGTCCAGCAGCACGAGCGTGGCGAGCGCTGCCCACACCAGCGATGTGGTCTTGCGGGTGGTGAACAGCAAAGCCAGGTCGAACGCCCAGACGACGCCGCGCCATCCCGGCGAGATGTTGCGCGCGTGCCGCTGCGGCACCTGCCGCCTGGCTTGCGGCGTGCGGTCGGCGAGGTCGAGCGCGCCGAGCACGACGAGGACCAGTATGAGCGCCACGACCCGGGGCCCGTGCGGCACCACCGCCCGCAGGAACTGGCCCACCCCGTACGCAACCGTCACCAGGACCGTGCCGCCGGCCAGGTAGCCCACGGCGTACCCGAGGATGAAGTTGTACGCTTCGCCAGGCGACCGCCTGAGCATCGGGCCGACCACGCCGACCATCGACCGCCCTCAAGGGCTCCAGTACTGCAGGATGAACCCGAGGAACGCGGTGGTCAGCAGGACCTCGCGGATCACGCGTGCTCCCCCTGCCGCACCGGCTCCACGGCCGGCCCGAACACCGAGTCGAACCACGGGGTGAGAGAGCTGTACGAGGTGAAGGCCACGGCGGACACGATGACCCCCGCGTCGTTGACGGCGACGGCGGCGGGGCTGCTGGAGATGCCCAGCACTTGCTTGGATGTGCGGCCCTGCGGATCGACCTGAACGGGCAGCGCCGCCAGGCCGTGCTTTGCCACGAAGTCGTGGCCGGAGGCGGCGTCGCCGGTGGTGACCAGGACACCAATGAGGTGCACCGGGTAGTCGCGGAAGAACTCGGGTGCCTGCGGCGCGAGCAGCCCGCAGGCCCGGCAGCTGGTGCTGAAGACCACCACGACGCCCGCGCCCGGGCGGAACGCGGAGGGCAGCCCGACCGCGCGCTCGCCCGCACGGGCCTCCTCCAGCGGCACCGCGGGGCCGGAGCCGACGCTGCCGCTGGCGCCGTCGGAGGTGCGGTTCGCCAGCTCGCCCATCATCGCGAAGAGGACCGTGACCGCGATGGTGAGCAGGACCAACAGGACGATGACCAGGGTGGTGACGATCACGAAGCCCTCCGGATCGCGGTGACGGCGTTGAAGAACATCGGGATGTACCTGCGGTTGCGTAGGCAGAACCCGGCGACGACGAGGTTCAGGCCGAGCAGGAGCGCCGCGGGGCGGTAGCCGTCGGGCAGCGGGTGCGCCCAGGCGAGCACTGCCCAGCCCACGAGGGCGGCCCCGGCGGCGATGTTCATGGCGCCGAACGACGTCCCCGAGGCGCTGCCGAAACAGCCGCACGGCAACCGCGTGCCACGGAGCTGGCCGGCGACGCCGACGGCGGCGAACGCGAGGCCGAGCGCGGCCACGACGACCTGGGTGGCGGTGGCGCCGCCGACAAACGGCACCAGCAGCGCGAGGGTGAGCTCGCCCGCGGCCAGCAGCCTGACCGCGGAGGCGGGGACGGCCGCCTGCCCGAGCAGCTCCGCCAGCGCCGCCGCGAGCGACGCCGGCAGCGCGAGCTTGCCGACGCCGGCCCGCAGGAGGACGGCCGTGATCGCCGCGGTAGCGGCGACGAGCAGCGCGGTCATCGAGCCGTCACGAGGGCACGGACGCGATTGCACCGCTGCTCGGGACGGTGGCCCGGACGTAGACCACGCCGTCCTCGCCGAGGACCGCGACCGGGCGGTCGGAGATGCGCAGCTTGCCGACGGTGGAGAAGGTGATGCCGTCCTCGACGTCGATACGGCTCATGCGGGTGTGCACGGCGAACAGGTCGCTCGGCCGGCCGTTGCTGACGGCCGTGCACACGCCCAGGTTGACGCCGTCCTCGTTCTCGAAGATGACCGCGTAACCCCGGTCGGTCGGTGTCTGCCTAGCCATTGCTCCACCCTCCTACGGAGTGCACTTGATGGCCGAGTAAGAGTTGTTGTTCGCCTCGCAGCACTGGCAGAACTGCGAGCCGCTGTAGCAGCCCCAGACGTAGTTTCGGTGCGCGTAGCAGTAGCTGTAGCTGCCCGGGCAGTGCGCCAGGTTGCAGCAGAAGTAGGGGCAGATCGCGCTGGCCGGCCGCTCGGTGGCGACCAGAGCAGCCGCGGCGGCGAGGCCGCCGCCGCCCCCGCGCCGGCCACCCCGGCGGGAGAACGCCGTGTTTGGCCACGGTTCGCCAGATGCCATGGCAGACCCCCAGGGCGGGTTGATCGGTCCAGCGAACCGAGAACGATGAGCGGCGCGGTCACCCGCGGACGGCGGCCCGACCGGTCGTATGGGCGGGGACCGGGCTGTCGGTCCGGAACCCACGGGTGCCGAAGTCGCAGATCGATTTGAATAAAACTTAGGCCAATCGATGCCGAGCCGTCAAGATGTGCCGGCCAGCTCTTCTGTCGACAAGAGACGGTCAGTCCGCCGGCCCTGATCGCCCGGGCCCTGGCCGGGTGGGAGATTTGCTCCGGCCGGCTCCAGCTACGCTGCCGGTGAGGCCCCGGGGGCGGGGCACGGTGAGGGGTGACCATCATGGACAGTCACGGGCCGCTCGCCGGCCTGCGCGTGGTCGAGCTGGCCGCCATCGGTCCGGTGCCGCACGCGTCGATGGTGCTGGCGGACCTCGGCGCCGACGTTCTGCGCGTCGAGCGACCCGACGGCAGGTCGCTGCAGCTGGCACCGCCGGGCGTGGCCGACCCGCTGCTGCGGGGGCGCCGGCGCCTCGTGGCCGACCTCAAGACCGACGCCGGCCGCAACCTCGTGCTCGACCTCGCCGCACACGCCGACGTGCTGCTCGAAGGCATGCGCCCCGGCGTCGCGGAGCGGCTCGGCGTCGGGCCGGACAGCTGCCTGGCCCGTAACCCCCGTCTGGTGTACGGGCGGATGACCGGCTGGGGGCAGGAGGGCCCGCGGTCCGGCGAGGTCGGCCACGACATCAACTACATCGGGCTGACCGGCGCCCTGCACGCGATCGGCCGATCCGGCACACCACCCCCGCCCCCGCTCAACCTCGTCGGCGACTTCGGCGGCGGCTCCATGCTGCTGCTCGTCGGTGTGCTCGCCGCGCTGTGGGAGCGCGCCCGGTCCGGTCGCGGGCAGGTGGTCGACGCGGCCATGGTCGACGGCACGGCACTGCTGGCCCAGATGACGCTCGCCCTGCGCGGCGCGGGCGTGTGGACCGACGAGCGGGCCGCCAACCTGCTCGACGGCGGGGCGCCGTTCTACGACACGTACCGGTGTGCCGATGGCCGGTACGTGGCCGTGGGTGCGCTCGAACCGCACTTCTTCCGCGCCCTGCTCGACGGCCTCGGTCTCGACGCCGCGATCGTCGGCGACCAGTACGACCGCGCGGGCTGGCCGGCCATGCGGCGGGCATTCGCGCAGGCGTTCGCGACTCGGACGCGCGATGAATGGGCAGCGCACTTCGCAGGATCGGACGCCTGTGTCACGCCGGTGCTGTCGTTCCGGGAGGCTCTCGCCGATGCGCACCTGGCGGCCCGCGGCACCTACGTCGACATCGACGGCATCCCCCAGGCCGCGCCGGCTCCTCGGTTCTCCCGCACGCCGCTGCACCCGCGCCCGGCCACCCCTGCCACCGTCGATCCGCGCCAAATTCTCGCGGAGTGGTCTGGGCCGGGCTGGTAGCGGCGGCTGCCACGCGACCACGACGCCGCTCGTCGGCGACCCCGCCGGCACCCCGGAGCGCCTCGCCAGGTCGGCGCACAGCGGGTCGCCGCTGTCCTGGTCGGCCGCGGCACGTGCATCTCTTCCCCTATTACAAATTTCTTGCAACTACTCTGTTGGAAAAATATGCTGACACCCGGCCGCCGCAAGTAGCGGCGCCGGGTGGCCGCGGGAAGGTGCCAGTGGAGGGGGGTGCCCATGGACGCGGTGGCGATGCACATCGCCAACGGCATCGTGAACGGGCCGGTCTCGGCCGCCTTTGCCGCACTCGCCGCGGCCGCGCTCACCGTCTGCGTGGCCCGCGGCCGGGCGGATCTCGACGACCGGCTGGCGCCGCTGGCCGGGCTGGTCGCGGCGTTCATCTTCGCCGTGCAGATGCTCAACTTCCAGGTGCTGCCCGGGGTCTCCGGGCACCTGCTCGGCGGTACGCTCGCCGCCATCCTGGTCGGCCCGTGGGTCGGCGCGCTGTGCGTGTCCACCGTACTGATCATCCAGTGCCTGCTCTTCGCCGATGGCGGGCTGACCGCGTTGGGGCTGAACATCACCAACATGGCGGTGGTCGGCACCGCGGCTGGATACCTGCTGGTCGCGGCGTTGCTACGGCTGCTACCGAGGAAGCGGTACGCGCTGACGCTGACCGCCTTCGTGGCGTCCGTGGTCAGCGTGGTCGTCGCCTCGCAAGGCTTCGTCTTCGAGTACTGGCTGGGCGGCACGACCGAGCTGTCCCTGTCCACGATCGCCGGGAGCATGGCCGGCGCCCACGTCCTGATCGGCGTCGGCGAGGGCCTGATCACGGCGACCACGGTGGCCACCGTCGCCGCGGTGCGGCCCGATCTCGTGTACGCGCTGCGGCGCCTGCGCGCTCCCGCGCGGACGGCCGCCGCCGCGGCTTCCGCTCAGCCTGCAACCTCCGAGCTGCCCGCGGCGACGTCTGCGACGGCGGGCGCCCCGGAGCCGACCGTGGACGGTGCGGCATGACGCGGCGGTTGGCCTGGTTCATCGCCGGCGGCCTGCTGGTCGCGCTGCTGTTGGCCGGGGTGGTCAGCAACTTCGCCTCGTCCAGCCCGGACGGCCTCGACGCCACCGCGCGCAAGGGTTGCACCACCGACGCCGACGGCACCATCACCGGTGGCACCTGCATGGCCCGGCAGGAGAAGGACCACCAGATGAAGGACAGTCCGCTCGCCGATTACGGGATAAAGGGCATCGACAACCCGTACCTGTCCACCGGCCTGTCCGGCGCGCTCGGGGTCGTCCTCACGTTCGGCGTCGGCGCCGGCGCCTTCTGGCTGGTCCGCCGCCGCGGCCGCACCGCCTCCGCCTCCGCCTCGCCCACCGCGCCCGGTTCTGGAGAGAACTGATGGGCGCCGGGCACGCCCACCCGCTCTACCTCGACCAGGCCAGCCTGGTGCACCGGCTCGCCCCCGAGGTGAAGATCGTCGCGACCGTGCTGTTCACCGTCGTCGTGGTGGTCACGCCGCGCGAGGAGTTCGCCGCCTTCGCCGGGTACGCCGCGCTCGTGGCCGCCGTCGCCGCGGTGGCCCGAGTCCGTCCACTGTGGTTGCTCAAGCGGGCCACCATCGAGCTGCCCTTCGTGCTGCTCGCCGTGGTCCTGCCGTTCGCCGGGCACGGCGAGCGGGTGACCTGGCTGGGCATGTCCCTGTCGGTGGACGGCCTCTACGGGGCGTGGAACATCTTCGCCAAGGGCACGCTCGGCGTGCTCGCGTCCCTCCTGCTCGCCGCCAGCACCACCACCCGCGACCTGATCCGCGGCCTGGACCGGCTGCGCTGCCCGCAGGTGATCACCCAGATCGCCACGTTCATGCTGCGCTACCTCGACGTGCTCACCGCCGAGGCCCGGCGGATGCGCATCGCCCGGCTCTCCCGGGGCCACGACCCGCGGTTCCTGTGGCAGGTCAAGGCGTTCGCGGTCGGCGTCGGCGCGCTGTTCCTGCGCGCCTTCGAACGGGGCGAGCGGGTCTACCTGGCCATGGTCTCCCGCGGCTACACCGGCCGGCTGCCCGCGCCCGACGGCTCCACCGCGACCGCCGGGCAGTGGGCGGCCGGAGCGGTCGTGCCGCTGCTGGCCGGGGCGATCGCGATGGCGGTGGTGCTGCGATGACCCCGTCACTGGAGGTACGTGGCCTGCACTACCGGTACCCGGACGGCAGCGTCGCACTGCAGGGAGTGGACCTCTCCGTCGCCAGAGGTGAGCGGGTCGCGCTGCTCGGCCCGAACGGCGCGGGGAAGACCACCCTCGTCCTGCACCTCAACGGCATCCTCAGCGGGGACGGCGAGGTACGGGTCGGGGGCCTGCGGGTCGACCCGTCCGACCGGTCCGGCATCACCGAGATCCGGCGCCGGGTCGGCATCGTCTTCCAGGACCCCGACGACCAGCTCTTCATGCCGACCGTGGCCGAGGACGTCGCGTTCGGCCCGGCCAACCTGGGCCTGCGCGGAGCCGAGCTGCAGGCCCGGGTGGACGAGGCACTGACCGCGGTGGGCATGCAGGCCTACCGGGACCGCACCCCCCACCACCTGTCGTTCGGCCAGCGCCGGCGGGTGGCGGTCGCCACCGTCCTGGCCATGCGCCCGGAGATCCTGGTCCTTGACGAACCGTCGTCCAACCTGGACCCGGCCAGCCGTCGCGAACTGTCCGAGGTGCTGCGCGGCCTGCCCGTCACGGTCCTCATGGTCACCCACGACCTGCCGTACGCCCTTGAGCTGTGCTCCCGGTCGGTCGTTCTCGACCAGGGCCGGATCGTCGCGGACGGCGCCACGATCGAGCTGCTGGCCGACAGCGACCTGCTCGCGCGGCACCGGCTGGAGCTGCCGTACGGCTTCGACCCGAAGCTGGCTGCCGCCCAGCTCGCGGCTGGCGGCTGATCCGGCCGGCCCGGCCGCGTCAGCCCTTCGTCTTCTGGTTGAACCGGACCATGTTCCCCGACGGATCCCGGAACGCGCAGTCCCGCACTCCGTACGGCTGGTCCATCGGTTCCTGGAGCACCTCCGCGCCGCTCGCCGCGACCTTCTCGAACAGCGCGTCCACGTCGTCGGTCTGGAACACCAGGCCGGACAGCGAGCCCTTCGCCAGCAGCGCCTTGAGCGTCTCGGCGTCCTGCGGCGGCCGGCCGACGCCGACGGAGGCGAGCACGATGCCGAGCTCCGGCTGGGCCTTCGGCCCCACGGTCAACCAGCGCGCGTCCTCCATCGCGACGTCCTGGCGCACCTCCAGGCCGAGCGTGTCGCGGTAGAACGCGAGCGCCGCCTCGTGATCGTCGGTTTCCAGAAACGTGTACTGCAGTGTCAACTCCATGCCCGGGACGCTACCGGGCCGGGGTGACCTGCACTTCTTTGTTCCTGCTCGGTCGAGTGACGAGCTTGGCCCAGCACCCCGGGATGGCTGCGAGCGCGCTGTGGTTGCGGGCGCGGTAGGCGCTCGGGCTCTCCCCCACCAGCTCGGTGAAGCGGGTGCTGAACGAGCCGAGTGAGGTGGCGCCGACCGCCACGCAGACCTCGGTGACGGACAGGTCGCCGCGGCGCAGCAGCGCCTTGGCGCGCTCGATGCGCCGGGTCATCAGGTAGGAGTACGGGGTCTCGCCGAAGGCGGCGCGGAACTGACGGGAAAAGTGCGCCGGCGACATCAGCGCGGCACGGGCCATCGCGGGTACGTCGAGCGGGCGCGCATACTCCCGGTCGATCAGGTCGCGGGCCCTGCGCAGGTGCTTGAGGTCCTCGGGCGTCACCCTGCCAGCATCGCACAGGCCCGGCTCTGCGTCCCGGCCGTCACGCCCGCCCCGGCTGCGCCATCGGGGCCAGGCCGAGCTCGGCCAGGACGGCAGTACCCCGGGCGGCGTGGTCGCCGCCGGCGAGCACGAGGGATCGCGCCCACTGGTAGCGGCAACCGGTGGCGGCGAACGCATCCGCCGCTGCCAGCAGCTGCTCCTGGTCGTTGTCGAGCAGCGCCCCGGCCCGCTGGACGATGGCGCGGGCGACCGGGTTGCCGGCCACGACGGTGCGGGCCTCGGCCAGACGCTCGCCGGCGTCCGGGCTCCCGGCGAGGACGCTCGCTTCGGCCCGCAGCGCCACGTACCAGTGGAGCCAGATCCAGGTGACCCACTTCCACACGTCGGCGGGCTCGTGCGCCATCCGCTCCCGTGCCTGCGCCGCGCGTCCGTGGTGCAGCAGGGCGATGGCGTCGAAGACCGGCCCGTAGCTGTAGGTCCGTCCCGGTGAGGGGCCGAGCTGGTCGAGGACAGCCATCCAGTCGGCTCGGGAGTCCTCGTCGCCGCGCAGGCCGTGGACCATCGCCACGCCGGCCACCGCCGGACCGAGAGCGGACAGCGCGGGGCGGCCGGCCCGCTGCCACGCCTCGAGGAACCGGACGCTGCCGGCGAGCACCTCGCCGACGTCACCCGCCAACGCGTCGACGACCAGCAGCCAGCTGATCGCCCGATGCCCGATCTCCGCCAGCAACGGATGGTCCGCCAGGCGGCGTGCCCACCGGCGGGCGCCGACCAGGTCCCCGGTGCCGAGGCTGGCCTCGGCCGCCTCACCCAGCGCGTCGATGAGCTCGTGGGTGCCGGCCGGACTGGCCGGAACGGACTCCAGCAGCGCGATCCGTCGCCGCGTCGTGGTGGCGGCGGCGAACGCGTCACCGGCCCAGCTCTGGGCGCCGAGGAGCGCGTCGAGCGCGGCAGACTCGGCAAGCGGGTCGCCGGTGCGGCGCGCCAGCTCGACGGCCCGCGCCGCGCTGGCGAGCGTCTCCGGCACGGCGTTGTCGGCCGGCCCCTGCGCGGCGCCGAACGCGTCGGCGAACACTCCGGCCTCGGCCAGCGCCACCGCGGCCCGTGCGGCCGGGTCGTCGCCGGCCAGCTCCCGCGCCTGCGTGATGAGCGCGACCGCCTCCTCGCGGGGCGGGATCCGGACGAACCTGCCGGAGAACCGGTATGCGTTGGTGGCGGCGGTAGCCAGGTCACGGGCGGCGCCGGCGGTGTCCCCGGACCGACGGGCCGCGTCCGCCGCCGACTGGAGCAGGCGGTACATGTCATCACCCCGCTGCCGGCAGCCGGCCACGGCCGCGG
>JADGHA010000269.1 GCA_019689695.1 Micromonosporaceae bacterium
CATCCGCGCCGCCCTCTCCCCGCCTCGCCCACCTCCGCCCGCGCATGGCACTGGCGACCGCGAGGAGATGGGTCGACATGGCGAGCGACGCCGGCAGCGAGGGGCCGGTTCGCGAGGCGGAGTACCGCGCGATGGGGCGGGCGATCGAGCTCGCTGCGCGCGGCCTGGGCACCACCAGCCCCAACCCGGTCGTCGGCTGCGTGCTGCTGGACGCCGACGGCGCCGTCGTGGGCGAGGGGTTCCACGCGTACGCGGGCGGGCCGCACGCCGAGATCGTGGCGCTCTGCCAGGCCGGCGAGCGGGCCCGCGGGGGGACGGCGGTAGTCACGCTGGAGCCGTGCGACCACACCGGCCGCACCGGCCCGTGCACCGCTGCCCTCATCTCGGCCGGGGTGGCCCGGGTGGTGGTGGCCGTCCCGGATCCCAACCCCGTCGCCTCGGGCGGCGCGGACACGCTGCGGGCGGCCGGGATCGAGGTGGTGACCGGGGTACGCCGGGCCGAGGCGGAGGCCGGCAACATCGCCTGGCTGACCGCGGTCCGCCGGGGCCGGCCGTACCTGGTCTGGAAGTTCGCCGCGACGCTGGACGGCCGGTCGGCGGCCGCGGACGGCAGCAGCATGTGGATCACCTCGGAGGCGGCCCGCACCGACGTGCACCGGCTGCGCAGCACGGCGGACGCGATCATCGTGGGGGTGGGCACCGTGCTCGCCGACGACCCCCGGCTCACCGTGCGGCTGCCCGACGGGACGCTCGCCATCCGGCAGCCGCTGCGGGTGGTGGTGGACTCGACCGGGCGTACCCCCGCCGACGCCCGGATGCGCGACGGCGCGGCGCCCTCCTGGGTGGCGACCGTGGCGGAGGTGGGCGCCGGCCCGGACGGGCGGGTGTCGCTGCCGGCGCTGCTGGCCGAACTGTACCGGCGCGGCGTGCGCGCCGGGTTGCTGGAGGGCGGGCCGCGGCTGGCCGGCGCGTTCCTCGCCGCCGGACTGGTGGACAAGGTCGTCGGGTACCTGTCGCCCAAGCTGCTCGGCGCCGGGCCGGCGGCGCTGCTCGACGCGGGCGTGGGCACGATCGCCGACGCCATCGACCTTGACCTCGTCGAGGTCGCCCAGATCGGTCCTGACCTGCGCGTGACCGCGCTGCCCAAGAAGACGGAGAGCTGACATGTTCACGGGGATCGTGGAAGAGCTCGGCGAGGTGGTGGCGGTCACCGGTGACGGCGAGGCGGCCCGCCTGGCGGTACGCGGCCCGGTGGTCACCGCCGACGCCCGGCACGGCGACTCGATCGCGGTCAACGGGGTCTGCCTGACGGTGGTGGAGACACGCGACGGCGTGTTCACCGCGGATGTGATGGCCGAGACGCTCAAGCGCTCCAACCTGGGCGCGCTGCGGGTGGGGGAGCAGGTCAACCTCGAACGCGCCGCCGCGCTCGGCGCCCGTATGGGTGGCCACCTGGTGCAGGGCCACGTCGACGGGGTCGCGGCCATCCTGTCCCGCACCCCGGGGCGGGAGTGGACAGCGGTGCGCTTCTCGCTGCCGGCCGGGCTGTCCCGGTACGTGGTGGAGAAGGGCTCGATCGCGGTGGACGGGGTGTCGCTCACCGTGGTCGACGTCGGGCGGGACGCGGAGGCGGGCGAGGCGGCCGCCGGCGACTGGTTCGAGGTGGGGCTGATCCCGACCACGCTGGCGCTGACCACGCTCGGGCACAAAGAGGTGGGCGACCCGGTGAACCTGGAGGTGGACGTGATCGCCAAGTACGTCGAGCGGCTGATGGGGGGCCGGGAATGACCACTTTGGACACCATCGAGCGGGCGGTCGCCGAGATCGCGGCCGGCCGGCCGGTCATCGTCGTCGACGATGCCGACCGGGAGAACGAGGGCGACCTCATCTTCGCCGCCGAGAAGGCCACGCCCGAGCTGGTTGCGTTCATGGTCCGGCACACCTCCGGGTACATCTGCGTCCCGCTGACCGAGGCGGACTGCGACCGGCTCGAACTGCCGCCGATGTACGCCACCAACCAGGACCGGCGGGGCACCGCGTACACGGTCACCGTGGACGCCCGGGAGGGCGTGACGACCGGCATCTCCGCCGCCGACCGGGCGCGCACCATCCGGCTGCTGGCCGACCCCCGGACCAGCCCGGCCGACCTGTCCCGGCCCGGACACACGGTCCCGTTGCGCGCCCGCCCCGGTGGGGTGCTGCGCCGCGCCGGCCACACCGAGGCCGCCGTCGACCTGGCCGTGCTGGCCGGGCTGCGACCGGCCGCGGTACTGTGCGAGCTGGTCAACGACGACGGCACCATGAAGCGCCTGCCGCAGCTGCGCGCGTTCGCCGACGAGCACGGTCTGGCGCTGATCTCCATCGAGGACCTCATCGCCTACCGGCGGCGCACCGAGCGGCAGGTGGAGCGGGTGGTCGACACCCGGCTGCCGACCGGGTACGGGGTGTTCAAGGCGGTCGGGTACCGGTCGCTGACCGACGGCTCCGAGCACGTCGCGCTGGTCTTCGGCGAGCTGGGCGACGGCGAGGACGTGCTGGTCCGGGTGCACTCCGAGTGCCTGACCGGGGACGTGTTCGGCTCGCTGCGCTGCGACTGTGGCCCGCAGCTGGACGCCGCACTGCAGCGGGTCGCCGCCGAGGGTCGCGGCGTGGTGCTCTACGTACGTGGGCACGAGGGGCGCGGCATCGGGCTGCTGCACAAGCTGCAGGCGTACCAGCTGCAGGACATGGGCCGGGACACCGTGGAGGCGAACCTGGAGCTGGGGCTGCCCGCCGACGCCCGCGACTACGGCACCGGCGCGCAGATCCTCTACGACCTGGGCGTGCGGTCCATGCGGCTGCTGACCAACAACCCGGCCAAGCGTTCCGGCCTGGAGGGGTACGGCCTGCGGGTGGTGGGCCGCGAGCCGTTGCCGGTGCGGCCCACCCCGGAGAACGTGCGGTACCTGCGTACCAAGCGGGACCGGATGGGTCACCTGCTCGACCTGTCCGAGCTGGACGAGGAGGTCGCCGGCCCGCAGCCGTTCGGCCGGGCCGCGGTCGTGGCAGAGGAGCTGGCGTAGATGGCAGGGTTCGGCGCACCGCAGCTGTCCACCGTGGACGCTGCCGGGCTGCGGCTGGGCGTGGTGGCCACCCGGTGGCATGGCGAGCTGGTGGACCAGATGCTCGAGCGGGCGCTGCTGGCGGCCAAGGAGTGCTCGGTCACCGACGTGGTCACCGTTCGGGTGGCCGGCTCGGTCGAGCTGCCCGTGGTTGCGCAGGCGCTGGCCCGCCGCTGCGACGCGGTGGTCGCGCTCGGCGTCGTGGTGCGCGGCGAGACGGCCCACTTCGACTACGTGTGCCAAGCGGTGACCGAAGGGCTGACCCGGGTGGCGCTGGACGAGTCGACCCCGGTGGCGCATGGCGTGCTCACCGTGGACAATCTGGCCCAGGCCCGGGACCGGGCCGGCCTGCCGGAGTCCACTGAGGACAAGGGCTGGTCCAGCACGGTGGCCGCGTTGGACGCCGCGCTGGCCCTGCGCGCGATCACGCAGTAGTGCGGCCCTATGACCAGGTCCTGGTGACCGGCGCCGGCGAGGGTACCGGCGGCCGGCGTCGATGATGCGACGCAGGAAGCGGACCACCTACCGTTGCCGGTAGGGGATCCGCTCCCGCTGGACCGGGCTGGGTGTGTGCGGTGCGCCTCACGCCAGCTCAGGCGCACCGGCCGCCTGGGCCAGCCACTGCTTCTCCAGTTGCTCGAGCTTCTTGCTGGCGCGCAGCGCCTCAATCGCGCGGCTGACACATGCGGTCAGCGGCGAACCCTTCTCCAGGACCAGCCCGAACTGCTCCGGCCGGGCGACCGCCAACGGCAGCTGCCCCACGATCTTCGCGTCCTTGACCTCGGCGGAGGTCATGTGGAACCCGGTCGGCAGGTCCACCACGAGGCCGTCGATGGTGCCGTTCCGCAGCGCATTCTTCGCGTCGTCGGTGGTGGTGAACGTGCTCGGCTGGATGTTCGGCTGGAGCACCGTCGTGATCATGTCGTAGCTGGTCGTGTTCACCTGCGCGCCGAGCCTGGCGTCCTTGAGCCCGCCGAAGTTCGTCGCGTTCGCGATCTTGTTCGACTTCAGTGCGATCACCACCTGGCGCACGTTGTAGTACGGGGCGGAGAAGTCCACCGCCTGCCGGCGGGCGTCGGTGATGGAGAACTGGTTGATGTCGAAGTCGAAGTCCTTCGGCCCGGGGGCGATCGCCTTGTCGGAGGTGACCCGCTTCCACACCACCTCCGCCTTGGCGTACCCGAGCTTCTCGGCGACCGCGGCCGCGATTGCGCCCTCGAAGCCCTGGCCGTTCTCCGGCTTGTTGTCGATGAACCACGGCGGGTTGGCCGGTTTGTCGGTGGCGATGGTGAGTTTGCCCGGGGTCTTCGTCTGCAGCTGGGCCTTGGCGCATTCGGGGGGAAGGGAGGTCGCGTTGACCGGGGCGGCGGTCGGCGTCCCGGCCGGCTCGTCCGGCGGAATGCAGGCGGTGAGCGCGGCCAGGAGCATCAAGGTCACGGTCCCGAGGAGGGCGGGACGGGGTCGGCTAGCCATGGCGGATAGCATAGACGCTTATCATCACCGTCCCGTGCCGCCGGCGCCGGCCTGGGACGCCGTCCGTCCCGCTGCGGGCAGGCCAGCGGGCCGGACGGTCAGCGACGAGGTGCTCACCCTGACGGCCGGGCGGTCGGCGCACCTGGAACAATCGTCCGGCGTGAAGACCTTCGAGGAGCTGTTCGCCGAGCTGCAGGGCAAGGCCGCCGCCCGGACCCCCGGGTCGGGCACGGTGGCTGCCCTGGACCGGGGCGTGCACGCGATCGGAAAGAAGGTCGTCGAGGAGGCGGCCGAGGCGTGGATGGCGGCCGAGCACGAGGGGCCGGGGCGCGCCGCGGAGGAGATCGCCCAGCTGCTCTACCAGACCCAGGTGCTGATGCTCGCCACCGGACTTGACCTCAAGGACGTGTACCGACATCTCTGACCGTGCCCCGGACCCCACCGAAGACGAGGAGCACGAGGAGAGATGTTGCGCATCGCCGTCCCCAACAAGGGCACCCTGTCCACCCCCGCCGCCGACATGCTGCGCGAGGCCGGTTACCGGCAGCGCACCGACCCGAAGGACCTCACCTGTCGCGACGACGCCAACGGCGTGGAGTTCTTCTACCTCCGGCCCCGGGACATCGCCACCTACGTCGGCTCCGGCGACCTGGACCTGGGCATCACCGGCCGGGACCTGCTGGTCGACGCCGGCAGCCCGGCCGAGGAGCTGCTCGACCTGGACTTCGGCGGGGCCACGTTGCGGTTCGCCGCCCGGCCGGAGCACGTGGCCGAGGTCCGCGAGCTGGCCGGCCGGCGGATCGCCACCGCGTACCCGGGCGTGGTCGAGCGGCACCTGGCCGCGCTGGGGCTCAAGGCCGATGTCATCCGCCTGGACGGCGCGGTGGAGAACGCGATCCGGCTCGGCGTGGCCGACGTCATCGCCGATGTGGTGGAGACCGGTGCCACCCTGCGCCAGGCCGGCCTGGTCCCGGTCGGCGAGCCGATCCTGCGCTCGTCCGCGGTGCTGATCGGCCGGCCCGGCAACGGGACGGTCAACCAGCTGCTGCGCCGGCTGCAGGGCGTCCTGGTGGCCCGGCGCTACGTGATGCTCGCGTACGACGTCCAGGCCGACCGGCTCGACCAGGCCACGGCGCTGACCCCCGGCATCGAGTCGCCCACCGTCTCGCCGTTGCAGCGCGAGGGATGGGTCGCGGTGCAGGCGATGGTGCTGCGGGCCGACGTGCACCGCGTCATGGACGAGCTGTACGAGGTGGGCGCCCGCGCGATCCTGGTGACCGACATTCACGCCTGTCGCCTCTGATGCGGGTGGTCGACAGGGTCGCGGCGCGCCGCTCGGCGGGCGGGCCGCCCCGGGCGCTGCCGGCCTGGGCGGCGTTGGTGCTGGCCGGCATCGGCGGGGTGGCCTCCGCGGCGCAGAGCGCGGCCAACGGTGAGCTCGGCCATCGGCTGGGCAGTCCGCCGCTGGCTGGCGTGATCAACAACGCGGTCGGCTGGGTGCTGCTGCTGGGCGCCTGGCGGTTCGTCCCGTCGATGCGGAAGGGCCTGCGCGAGCTCTGGCGGGGATGGCGGAACGGCCGGCGCGTGCCGCGCGGCTCCCGGC
>JADGHA010000270.1 GCA_019689695.1 Micromonosporaceae bacterium
CCGGGCGGCAGGACGAAGCCGGCCGCGGCGGCCAGCGACAGCGCCCGCTCAGCCTCCGGCAGGCCCAGCGGCACCCGGTGACGCAGGTCGAGCAGTGAGCCGGGGTAGTCGTCGCTGATCGCCGAGATCCGGCGCACGCCGGCCATCCGCAGCACCAGTGCCAGCGGCAGCGCGGACTGGTGGAACGAGGTGAACAGGATCGCCTCGTCCGCGCCGATCGCGGCCAGCCGGGCCACCAGCTCGTCCACTTCGGACCTTTGCAGGGGTGTGGGCAGGGGGTCGATCCACGGCAGCGCGTGCTCGACGATGTCGTCGACGCCGGGCAGCAGCGCGGCAGCGGCCCGGCCGCGCGGCCCGCACAGCAGGGTCACCCGCTCGGCGCCGGCGGCGACCGCGCGAATCGCGGGGCCGGTGAGCAGCACGTCGCCGGCGGAGTCGGCGCGGACCACCAGGACGTGGCCGGCGCGCCGGCCCGCCGGGGAAGGATCGCCCTGCTCCTGCCGGCCGGCACCGTCCCGGGGCCGACCCGCGACGGCCGCCGACAGCCGCTGGCGGCGCAGGATCAGGTCGACCGCCTGGGACAGGTCACCGGCGACCGACGGCGCCGCGGCGATCTCCCGCGGCCTGGTCGCCGGGGTCGGCACCAGCACGCTGTCCGCTCCGGCCGCGCCCGCCGCGGCCACGTCGCGGCCGATATCCCCCACGACGACACACCGCCCGGGCACCGTACCGAGCGCCCGGGCGGCCGCCAGCACCAGTCCCGGCGCCGGCTTGCGACACAGGCAGCCGGCCTGCTCGTCGTGCGGGCACACCTGCCAGGTGTCGAACGGCCCGAGCAGCTCCTCCACTCGGGCGTGCACGCGGTCCAGATCGGACGGACGGAACCGGCCGTGGGCCAGCCCGGACTGGTTGGTCACCACGCCGAGCCGCAAACCCGCTGCGCGCAACCGATCCAGGGCGGCACGGGCGCCGGGCATCGGGCGTACGAGATCGGGGTCTGCGTTGTACGGCACGTCCTCGACAAGGGTGCCGTCCCGGTCGAACAGCACCGCGTCGAAGAGTCTCGTCCACACGAGAGCGGGGTTCCCGTGGCTAGGAGAAGTAAACATCAACCGCGGAGGACTCCCCCGACAACCCGGTCATACCACTTCTTCCGCTTTTAGTGGGAGATATCGGGCGAGCGCGCCGCCACCGGATCCAGCCGCGCAGCCAGTGACCGGACGCCAGCGGGGGGATGACCGCGCTGGTCACGGCCATGGTGGCGAGCTCGGCCGGGGTGCGCGGGCCGGGTCGGATCCGGGCGGCGGCGAAGTGCGCGGTCAGCCCGAGCCATCCGGCCGCCGCCACCACCGCCGACGTGCGCAGCCGCGCGGCGGCACCGCGGGAGGGCGCGACGCAGCGGGCGGCGAGGGCGCACAGCAGCGCCGCGCAGCCGGCGCCGGTGGTGGCCGCGTGCAGCGGCCGGCGCCCGCGTGGCACGCCCAGCAGCCGCGGCCACTGGCGGCCGTAGAGGCGCCGCAGCAGCGCGTCGTCGGAGTTGCCGCGCTGGACCCGGACGCTGACCCACGGCCCTTCCGGGCGTACCGGATGCAGCACCCGGCGCTGCCCGCGGACCAGGCGCCAACCGGCTTGGACGACCCGGTACGCCAGTTCCGAGTCCTCGCGGAAGGCCCGCGGGAAGCGTTCGTCGAATCCGCCGGCGTCCTCCAGCGCGGCCCGCCGGTACGCCATGTCGGCCGTGATCCACCGGCTGGCCGTCAGTCCGCGGGTGCTGCGCTCCCAGTCCGTCGGGCGGCGGTGCGCCGGCAGCGGCACGTGCAGCCGGCCCTGCACCCCACCCACGTCGTCGGGCACGTCCAGGTCGGTGGCGAGCCTGGCTCCCCAGTCCGGCTCCGGCTGCACGTCGTCGTCGAGGAAGACCACCCAGGGCGCGCGCGCCGCCCGCCAGCCCAGGTTGCGCGCGGCGGCCGGCCCCGCGCCGCGCCCCGAGATGACCTTCGGCTGCACCGGCAGACTGCCCGCCCGCTGCGGGGCAGGCCCCGCCAGGCACAGCGGGCTGGTCTGGTCCGGGCGGTCGTCAACCAGGATGACCTCCCAGTCCGGCTCGTCGGGCAGGGCCGCCAGCAGGGCCGGCAAGCTGGACCGGCCTAGCGTCGGGACCACGATGGAGATGTCAGGCCGCACGGCGGTACACCGCGAACGGTCCGATCGCCAGCAGGTCCACCGGGGCCGAGCCGAACAGTTCCAGCGCCTCGCGGGGGGTGTCCACCATCGGCCGTCCGGCGGTGTTGAGCGAGGTGTTCACCAGCACCGGCAGCCCGGTGCGCCGTTCGAACTCGGCCAGCAGGGCGGCCACCAGGGGCTCGCTCCCGGCGGAGACGGTCTGTGCCCGGGCGGTTCCGTCGACGTGCACCACCGCCGGGATCCGGTCCCGCCACTGTGGACGTACCTTGTGGACGAAGAGCATGTACGGGCTGGGCAGCACACCGTCGAAGACGTCGGCCGCGCGTTCGGCGCGGACCATCGGCGCGACCGGGCGGAACTGCTCGCGGCCCTTCACGTCGTTGAGCCGGGCGGTTGTCCCGGGGTTGCCCGGATGGGCCAGCAGCGACCGGTGACCCAACGCGCGCGGTCCGTACTCGCTGCGCCCCTGGAACCAGGCGACGATGCCGTCGTCGGCGAGCACCTGGGCGGCGGCCGCCGCTATCGAGCCGGGCCGCTGGTAGGGCACCCGGGCCCGGCGCAGCTCGGCCTCGATCTCGTCGTCGGTGAACCCGCGACCAAGGTCGGCGCCGGGCATCGGCTCGGTGCGGCCGGCGAGGTCGTGCGCCACGTGCAGGGCCGCGCCGAGCGCGGTGCCCGCGTCCCCGGCCGCCGGCTGCACCCACACCCGCTCGAACGGGCCCTCGGCGGCCAGCCGGGCGTTGGCCACGCAGTTGAGCGCGACCCCGCCGGCCATGGCCAGGCAGCGCGGGCCGCCCGCCGCGGCGTGCAGCCAGCCGGCCAGGTCGAGGATGACCTCCTCCAGCCGGGCCTGCACGCTGGCCGCGAGGTCGGCGTGTTCGGCGGTGATCTCTTCGCCGGGTGACCGCGCCTTGGCCAGCGTGCCCCAGTCGACCGGGTGGACGGTGAAGCCGCCGTCGTGCGTGGCGGCCACCCGCTCGCGCAGATGGGGCAGGAACCGCGGCTCGCCGTACGAGGCGAGCGCCATCACCTTGTACTCGTCGCTGGAGCGTAGGAAGCCCAGGTGTGCGGTGAGGTCCTCGTAGAGCAGGCCCAGCGAGTGCGGCAGGCGCTGGGCGTACAGCGGCTGCACGGCCCCCTCCGTGTACCGGGCGGCCAGATGGCTGGTCGCCTCGCCGCGTCCGTCCAACACCAGTGCCGCGCAGTCGCCGTGGCCGCTGCCGGCCGGCGCGGCCAGCGCGGCGGAGGCGGCGTGCGCCACGTGGTGCGGCACGAACCGGACCACCGCCGGGTCCAGGCCCGGCAGGGCAGTGGCGAGGAACTGCGGGGCCCGCCTGGCATAGTCGACCCGCAGCCAGTCCCACGGGTCACGCAGGCCGAGCTCCTCCATCGGGCGGCACAGGCCCGGATCGAACGAGTAGGCGACCGCGTCCAGGTCGCTGGGATCGAGGCCGCCGGCGCGCAGGCACCAGGCGGCCGCCTGCTCGGGTAGCTCCCAGGCGGCGAAGGGCACCGGCCGCTTGCCGTGCTTGCGGCGGCTGAACCGTTCCTCCTCGGCAGCCGCCACCACCCGGCCGTCGACGACCAGTGCGGCGGCCGGGTCGTGGAATACCGCATTGATCCCGAGTACGCGCATGCCCACGGATTCCCGGTCCGGCAGCGGGCAAACATCATCTGCGTACCGGCCCCGTCGGCCGGCGCCAGGTTCGGCCGGCGCGGCGGCCGGGTATTGGGGTCGGATGAGACCGACCAGGCTGCGCGAGATCCGGTGGCAGACGTGGCGCGGGGTGATCGCCCGGGCAGCGCGCGGTTTTCTGGCCGACGACTGCACCGACCGGGCCGCCGCCCTGACCTACTTCGGAGTGCTGGCACTGTTCCCCAGTGCCATCGTGGTCGTCGCGCTGGTCGGTCTGGTCGCCAGCGGCGAGGACGCCACGGACACGATCGTCGACCTCATCGGCGAGGTGACCCCCAGCGCAATGAACGCGGTACGCGACCGGGTCAACGAGGTGGTGGCCAACCAGGACTCCGCCAAGTTCCTGCTCAGCTTCGGGCTGCTCGGCGCGGTCTGGTCCGCCTCCGGGTACGTCAGCGCCTTCACCCGGGCCGCGAACGGGATCTACGGTGTCCGCGAGACCCGCCCGTTCTACCGGCTGCGGCCGCTGCAGCTGCTGATCACGGTGGCGTCCCTGGCGCTGCTGGCGATATTCGCCCTCGGCCTGCTGGTGTCCGGGCCCGTGGCCAAGGCGGTGGGTGACGCGCTGGGTGCGGGCGGCGCGGCCCGGATGGCCTGGAGCATCGGGCGCTGGCCGGTGCTGGCCCTCGTCGCCGGGTTCCTGCTGTCCCTTCTGGGGTGGATCGCGCCGAACGTCCAGCCACCGCGACTGCGCTGGCTCACCGTCGGCGGCGTGCTCACCCTCGTGGTGTGGGCCGTGCTCTCCGTCGGCTTCGGGTTCTACGTGGCCAACTTCTCCTCGTACAACGCCACCTACGGCAGCCTTGGCGCGGTGGTGACGTTCCTGGTCTGGCTCTACCTGTCCAACTGCGCCATCCTGTTCGGCGTGGAAATCAACGCCGAGCTGCAGCGGGGCCGCCGGCTGCAGGCCGGCGAGAAGGCCGACCTCGGCCCGGCACTGCCTCCCCGCGAGAGGTCCGATTCGGAGGTCGGTCGATGACTCACCCCTCCCCCTGACCGCCCCGCCGGCCTGCGTCGGCACGCCGAGGTGTGGAGCGCGTGCCAATCGGGTACCGCGCCTGCATGAGCAGGACTGTGGTGATCACCGGAGCGAGCGCCGGCATCGGGCGCGCCATCGCACAGGAGTACGCCCGGCGTGGCGAGCGGATCGCACTGCTGGCCCGTGGCCAGGCGGGCCTGGCCGCCGCCGAGCGCGAGTGCCGCGAGCTGGGCGCGGAGCAGGCGATGGCACTGCAGTGCGACGTCGCCGACGGCGCCGCGGTCGACCTGGCCGCCGAGCACGTGGCGGCTGAGCTGGGCCCGGTTGACGTGTGGGTCAACAACGCCATGGTCTCGGTCTTCGCGCCGGCATGGGAGATCACCGCCGACGAGTACCGCCGGGTGATCGAGGTGAACTACCTGGGCGCCGTGCACGGCACGCTGGCCGCGCTGCGGCAGATGCGCCCGCGTGGGCACGGCTGCATCGTCGAGGTGGGCTCCGCGCTGGCCTTCCGCGGCATCCCGCTGCAGGCGCCGTACTGCGCGAGCAAGCACGCCATCGAGGGGTTCGTCGAGTCGCTGCGGGCCGAGCTGCTGCGCGACTGCCCGGACATCAAGGTCACCATGGTGCAGCTGCCGGCGGTGAACACCCCGCAGTTCTCCTGGGTGCGCACCCGGCTGCCGCGCCACCCGCAGCCGGTCCCGCCGATCTACCAGCCCGAGGTGGCCGCGCGCGCCGTGGTCTGGGCCTCGGACCACCGGCCCCGCGAGCTGAATGTCGGCGCGCCTACGATCAAGACCCGGGTGGCCAACGCGCTCGCCCCCGGACTGCTCGACCACTACCTCGCCCGCAAGGGCTTCGACTCGCAGCAGACCGGCGAGCACGTGAATCTTGCGCGCTGGCACGACAACATCGACCGGCCGATGGACGCCGAACGCGACTTCGGCGCGCACGGGGTGTTCGACCACCGGGCCCAGCGGCGGTCACTGGAGCTGTGGGCGGCGACCCACAAGCGCACCGTCGCCGCCGCCGCGGCCCTCACCGCGGCCGCGGCCGCCGGTGCTCCCGCGGTCCGCAACCTGCTCGGCCGCCGCAACCACAGGTAGCCGGCCTAGCTCTGGATGGCGCGCTGCGCCGCGCCGACGGTGGCGGCGTAGAGGGGACCGGTCAGGGCCCGGGCGCGCGCCAGCGCCGCCCGGGCGGCGTTCGCGCCGGGGGCGCCGTGCACCCCGCCGCCGGGGTGCGCCGACGCGCTGGCCAGAAACAGCCGGTCGACCGGCGTGTCCGCCCGGCCCAGTCCGGGCAC
>JADGHA010000271.1 GCA_019689695.1 Micromonosporaceae bacterium
CCGCGACCGCACCCGTAGCCATCGCGGCCGGCACGGCGATCTTGGCCGCCTTGCGGCCGGTGCGGAAGTCACGGATCTCCCAGCCGCGCTCGCGGGCGGTCCGGCGCAGTGCCGCGTCCGGGTTCACCGCCACCGCGTGCCCCACCAGGGAGAGCATCGGGATGTCGTTCGCCGAGTCGGAGTAGGCGGTGCAGCGGCTGAGGTCCAGGCCCTCCACGGCGGCCAGCTGCTCGATCGCCTCGGCCTTCGCCGGACCGTGCAGCAGGTCGCCGACCAGCCGTCCGGTGTAGACGCCGTCGCGGATCTCGGCGACCGTGCCCAGCGCCCCGGTCAGGCCCAGCCGCTGCGCGATGACCCGGCCCAGCTCCACCGGGGCGGCGGTGACCAGCCAGACCCGCTGGCCGGCGTCCAGGTGCAGCTGGGCCAGGGCTCGGCTGCCGGACCAGATCCGGCCGGCCATCAGCTCGTCGAAGATCTCCTCGCTGAGCCGTTCCAGGTCCTGCACCCGCCAGCCCTCGACGAACGCCAGCGCGGTCTGCTTGGTCTGCGACATGTCGCCGGCGTGCTCGGTGGCGAGCAGCCGGAACCGCAGCTGCTGCCAGCCGAAGCGGATCAGGTCACCGACGGTGAAGTACTTGCGGGCGGCCAGGCCGCGGGCGAACCAGTAGATCGACGCGCCCTGCATCATGGTGTTGTCCACGTCGAAGAAGGCGGCCGCGCCCTGGTCCGGCGGGACGGTCGACGCCGCCTCCAGCTCGGCCGCCGCCCAGCCGGCGGTGTGCCCGTGGGCGTCGGTGGTCAACGTCACCTTGCGGGTTCGCGCCATGCCGTGGCCCCCCTTCGTCGGCCGCTGGCACCCTTCCCGAGGGTAGGTCATCCGCGCCCGGACGGGCCGGAAGCGCACCGCGGTGGTCAGCCGCCGAGCAGGTCGCCCAAAAGCCGCCGCAGGCTGCCCAGCAGGCCGCCGCCGCCGTTGTCGTCCGGGGTCGCGGACGGCGTCGGCGTCGGCGATGGTTGTCCGGTCCGGCCGGCGTCCCCGGGCTGGCCGGGCGTCGCCGCGGCCGGGGACCGGCGGGCACCCGCATCGGCCGCGGGACTCGTCCCGCCGCGCGCGCCGCGGCTCGGCGTGGCCGTGGCGCGGCCGCCCGGCTTCGCCGGTGCCGTCCGGCCCGGCCCTGCACCGGACCCCCGCCGGGGTCCGAGCGCGTCGCTGCCGTCGCTGGGCGCGGTGCCGCAGGTCAGCGTCTGGCGCAGCTGCTGTGCCCGGGTTGCCACCTCCGACAGCAGCTCCAGCGAGTCGAGCAGCCGCGCCCGGGCGGGGCCGCCCACCTTGTCCAGCAGGTCGCCGATGTCGCGCTGCTGCGCGCGGACGAAGGTGTCCACCGCGTCCAGCGCGGCCGGGTCCTTGTGCTGCACGCCGGCGGTGGTGAGCAGCTTCACCCCTTGCCGGGTGTCGGCGTCCATGTCGTCGAGGGCCCGCCGGAAGTTGTCCGCGCTGCCGCTGACCGACTTCGCCTCGTCCAGCCGGGTCCGGGCGAACTCCAGGTGAAGCTGGCCGCGCCCGACGTCCGAGCCGGCGAAGGCGAGCTCCGCACGCTCGGTGGACCGCTTCACGCCGTACAGCGCGTCACCCGGCAGGGCACCTCCGCTCGCCGCGGCGATGCCGGACAGGACCAGCGCGCCGGCCGCGACACCGCCGATCACCGCGGCGCGGGCGCGGCTGCCCGCGCCGAGCAGCACCCGGCGGCGGGCGCGTCCGGGCGGCTCCGGCACGGCCGGGCCGACACCCTCGCGCTCCACCTTGGCCACCAGCATCGCGCGCCGCTCGTCACGGAACCGGGGGTCGGGGTCGGCGGCCGGCGCGCGCCCCCCGGGCGCGCCCCGCGCCCCGCCCCCGGGGGGCGGGGGCGGGGGCGGGCGCGAGCCGCACCGCCGCGACCCGCCGGCCGAGCGTCACCAGCCGGTCGAGGTCGGCCTCGGACCCGGACCGCAGCCGGTGCCGGGGTCCGCGGCCGGGCGCCTGGTCGAGCAGGTCGGCGAAGCGCTCGGCACGCCGGCCGGGCAGGACGGAGGCGATCACCGCGGGCACCCCCCTTCGCCGGTCGTCAGGTCAAACGCCACCGGTGTCGGCGTGGTTACGCCCAGCTGGCCGGTCATGGCTGGAACCCGTCGGGCAGCAGCCGGGCCAGCGCGCGTACCGCGCGGTACTGCAGCGCCTTGATCGCCCCCTCGGTTTTACCCATCGCCTCGGCGGTCTCTGCGACCGAGAAGCCCTGCAGGAAGCGCAGCACGATGCACTCCTGCTGCTCCGGGTTGAGCCGCTTGACCGCGCTGAGCAGGGCCACGTTGGTGATGTGCCCGAGCACTGCCTCCTCCGGCCGGCCCTCCGGGCCGCGCTCCTCGCGGTCCGCCTCGAGCACGTCGCCCGCGCTGATCTCCAGCCGGTACCGGCCGGACTTGAAGTGGTCGGCGACCCGGTTGCGGGCGATGGTGACCAGCCACGCCCGCAGGTCCCGGCCCTGCCAGGTCACGCTGCCGATGTTGTTCAGCGCGCGCAGGAAGGTGTCCGCGGTCAGGTCCTCGGCGAGCTGCCGGTTGCCCACCCGGAAGTAGACGAACCGGTAGACGCTGTCCACGTAGCGGTCGTAGATCTGGCCGAAGGCCTCCGCGTCGCCGGCCTTGGCCCGCTCGACCAGCTGCCAGACCTCGGCCGCGGTGTCGGTCGGACCGGGCTGGTCCGGCAGGTTCGGTGATGCGCCGCTGCCGGTCTCCTCCTCGACCGGTGACCGGGCGGCCGGGATCACCACCGTGTCCGCGGTCACGCTGAGCATGTCACGCAGGGCGAAGCGCAGCGCGGTGAGACCTTCGGCGAGCGCGAACCTGGCCGCGTACACCCCTGACATGGCCACATCACCTCCGGGCGCCATCCGGAGCCATCGAGAAACAGCACTCACTGTGCCAGACTCTGCGTCCGTGCATACCCCAGTCGGCGCGTTTTCCGGTCTGGTTCGGCGGGCGGCGGCCGGACCGGACCGGCCGGCGCTGCTCGACGCGGACCGGACGATCAGTTGGCGGGAGCTGGACGCGCGCGTGGACGCCGTGGCGCGCGGCCTGCTCGCGCTGGGGCTGCCGCCCAGCATGGGCGCGCCCGCCCGGGTCGCGGTGGCCCTGCCCAACAGCGTGGAGTTCGCGGTCGCCCTGTTCGGTGCCTTGCGCGCCGGCCTGGTCGCGGTCCCGGTCAATCCCGGCTGCTCGCCCCGCGAGCTGCGCCACGTCCTGGCCGACTCCGGTGCTCGCGTGCTCGTCGGGACGCCGGAGGTGGTCTCCGCGGCCGGCCAGGTTCCGCATGCGTACCCCGGGGAGGCGCCGGTGGCGGACGGGCCGCCGGTGGCCGAGCCGCCCGGCGGCGAGGACCTCGCCGTGCTGCTCTACACGTCGGGGACGGCGGGGCGTCCGAAAGGGGCGATGTTGTCTCATCGCGCGCTCATCGCCAATCACACCCAGCTGGCCGGAATCCAGCCGAGCCTGGTCGGGCCGGACGACACCGTCCTGCTCACGGTGCCGCTCTCGCACGCGTACGGGCTCAACACCGGCCTGGGCGCGGTCGCCTACCACGGCGCCCGGGGTGTGCTGGTGGACCACTTCGACCCGGCGTACACGCTGGAGCTGATCGCCCGCCACCAGGTGACCGTCGTGCTGGGTGTGCCGCCGATGTACACGGCCTGGGGCCTGCTGGCCAGCCAGCGGCCGCCGCTCGGGGAGGCGATGGCTTCGGTACGCCTGGCGGTCTGCGGCGCGGCTCCGCTGGAGCCGGGCAACGCGGCCCGGTTCACCGAGGCGACCAGGCACCCGGTCTTCGTCGGGTACGGCCTGACCGAGACCGCCCCGGTGCTCACCTCCACGCTGGCCAGCCCGGTACCGAAGGCCGGCTCGATCGGCCGGCCGATACCCGGGGTCGAGCTGCGGTTGGCCGGCACCGAGTCGCTGGTCGTGGAGGAGGGCTGGGAGCCGGAGTCGCCGGAGTCGCCCGGCACCGATCCCGGGGAGATCGTGGTGCGCGGCCCGAACCTGTTCAGCGGGTACTGGCCGGACGCGCGGGGTGGCCCGGACGCGGACGGCTGGTGGGCGACCGGCGACGTGGCGTACGCCGACGCCGACGGGGACCTTTTTCTGGTCGCCCGGATCGGCGAGCTGATACTGGTCAACGGGTTCAACGTCTATCCGCGCGAGGTGGAGCTGGTGCTGGAGTCCCATCCGGGGGTGGCCGAGGCGGCGGTGGTCGGCACGCCGCATCCGTTCACCGGCCAGACCGTCCATGCGTACGTGGTGCGCGCGCCGGGGTCGGAGGTGACCGCCGACGAGCTGCTGCGGTACTGCGACGGGCAGCTGGCCCGGTTCAAGTGCCCGACCGCGGTCGAGTTCGTGCCCGAGCTGCCGCACTCGCCGACCGGCAAGATCCGTAAGGTGGGGTTGGGTGATGGCTGAGCCAGCTGGCGCTCGCGCCGGCGAGCGCAGGACCGGCCCGCGGCTGACGCTGATCACCCGTCCCGGCTGCCACCTGTGTGACGTGGCGAAGGAGGCCATCCAGCGGGTCGACGCGCAGACCGGCGCCGGCTGGGTCGAGGTGGACGTGACCTCCGACATCGAGCTGGAGCGGGAGTACGGCGACCGGGTTCCGGTGATCTTGCTGGACGGCCGGGAGCACGGCTACTGGCGGGTGGAAGAAACACGTTTGTTGCGAGATCTAGGCGCTTCGTAGTCTTGATCGGGTGAAGCATCTGGTCTGGGACTGGAACGGCACGCTGCTGGACGACCTTTCCCTGGTGGTCGACGCGACCAACGCCGCGCTGGTCGCCGCGGGCGGCGGGCCGACCACTGTGGACGAGCACCGGCGCGAGTTCCGCCGGCCGGTCACCGAGTACTACAGCCTGGTGCTGGGCCGGCCGGTGGACGAGGAGGAGTTCGCCCGCCTGGACAAGATCTTCCACGACGCGTACGCGGAGGGGCTGACCACCTGCGCGCTGGCGGCGGACGCGCTGGACGCGCTGCAGAGCTGGACGGGCACCCAGTCGCTGCTGTCCATGTGGTTCCACAGCGAACTGGTGCCCACGGTCGACCGGTTCGGGCTGACGCCGTACTTCGCCCGGGTGGACGGGAACCGGGCGGCGGTCGGCGGCGGCCCCAAGGCCCCGCACCTGGCCGCCCACCTGGCGGCGCTCGGCCTGGACGGTGCGGACTGCGTGCTGATCGGCGACTCGGTTGACGACGCCGACGCGGCGGCCGCGGTCGGCGCCCGGTGCGTGCTCTACGCCGGCGGATTCACCGACCCGGAGCGGCTGCGCCGCTGCGGCGTCCCGGTCGCCGCCACCCTCGCCGAGGCCATCACCCTCGCGCAACCGTCCCTAGCTGCGCCCACTACGCCAGCCGCGCCCGCCTCGGGTGTGTGGCGCCCTGATCAACGGGTGCTGGACAGGTAGGTGAGGACGGCGAGGACGCGGCGGTGCTGTTCGTCGTCGGGCGGCAGCATCAGCTTGGTGAAGATGTTGCGGACGTGCTTCTCCACCGCCCCGTCGCTGACCACCAGGGTGCGGGCGATGTTCGTGTTGGAGCGGCCCTCGGCCATCAGTGCGAGCACCTCCCGCTCGCGCGGCGTCAGCTCCCGCAGCGGGTCGTCGCGCCGGCGCCGCACCAGCAGCTGGGCGACCACCTCGGGGTCGAGCACCGTGCCGCCGGTCGCCACCCGGTGCAGCGCGTCGAGGAACTCGCCGATCGCGGCCACCCGGTCCTTGAGCAGGTAGCCGACCGCGCCGGCCCGGTCGGCCAGCAGGTCGTCGGCGTACGACACCTCGACGTACTGGGAGAGCACGAGGACCGGGGAGCGGGGCACCCGCCGGCGCGCCTCGACCGCGGCCCGCAGCCCCTCGTCGGTGTGCGAAGGCGGCATCCGCACGTCGACCACCGAGACGTCCGGCCGGTGCTCCTCGATCGCGCGCACCAGCGCCGGACCGTCGCCCACCGCGGCGACCACCTGGTGGCCGTTCTCGGTCAACAGCCGGATGAGGCCCTCCCGGAGGAGGACCGCGTCGTCCGCGACGACCACCCTCAGCACTGTCCCCCACTCCCGCCCCTAGCAGGGCAGCTCCACCCGCACCTCGGT
>JADGHA010000272.1 GCA_019689695.1 Micromonosporaceae bacterium
GAGCACCAGCACCGCCCCGACGCGGCTGCCGAGGCAACTGGCCCGCTCGCGCACGGCCATCGCGAGCCGCATGTAGTACTCGTCGCGCGCCATCCGCTCTGCCGGGGACGTCTCCTTGCTCGGCATCCGGGCCCCTCCCACGTGGCTCATGCCATCCCAACCATCTGCATCTGGGGTCGATAATACGCGATCAACCCGGACACAACGCCTCACGACCATGGGTGGGGACACGGTGTCGGGAAGCGGAGATAGGCGCTGCGACGTTGACGCAAGAAGAGGGCGGGTGCGACACGGAACCCGTGGTCAGGGGCACGTGCCGTATCATGGAGCTGGCTCCCTACCACGGTTCGTGCACTGTGCATATGAGAGGAGATCGACATCATGGGAGTAACGTCGGAGGCGGGCGCGGTGCTGGAGCAGGTCCGAAAGGTGCGCCAGGTTCGCCAGTACCGGCCGGACCCGGTTCCGGCTGAGGCCGTGGACCAATTGCTGGAGATCGCTCGGTGGACGGGTAGCTCCCGCAACACCCAGCCATGGCACTTCATCGTGATTCGTGATAAGGAGGCCCTGCGCCGGATCAGCCAGTTGCGTCCCCCGATCAATTGGGTTGCGGACGCGCCGATGGCCATCGCGATCGTGCTCGACGGGGCGAACCAGCTCAGCGAGGCATACGACGAGGGCCGCGTCACCGAGCGCCTGCTCATCGCAGCACAGGTCCTCGGGCTGGGAGGCGGGGTCGCCTGGTTCGAGCACGACCCAGTCGGCGTTGACGTGGAGCCAGCCGTGCCGGCACCTGTAGCTCAGGAAGGTGCACTCGGTGGCGGCGTAGCTGTCGCGGACCTTGGCGCGGAACACGCTTGCGATCCGGTCGTACTCGTCCGCCGGCAGCCCCTCGGCCGACAGTACCAGCAGGACCGGGTGGATGTGGAGACGTCCGGCCTCCTGCTCGTCGGCCAGCAGTGCGGCCAGGCTCGCGTACGGGGCAACGATGACCGGGCGGAACCGGTTGAGCTGGGAGACTATGTCCGGCAGCAGCATGTGCACCGAGAGCACCTGGAGCGCCTTGCGGCCCCAGCGGCTCCTGCGCAGGCGCGCGGCGGCGACCGTCGAGGCGAAGTGGCCGCCCGTCGCCATGACCATGGACATGCGCCCGCTGCCGGTGAGGATCCTGACGACGTCGCCGACGCCAAGCCAAGCGCTCAGCATGCGCACGGCGAGGGCGTTGGTCACGGACAGGGTCCGGTCGTCCAGTAGGAAGATGCGGGGCGTCCCGGTGGTGCCCGAGGTGGTGGCCAGCGTGTACCGGCTGAGGAACCGCTCCCCGATCCGGGCGGGGTCTTCAGCGAACGCGCGCGGTTTCTCGATCGTCACCGCGCGGTCGGTGGCCCACTCATCGAAACGCGCCATGAGCCTCTTCTTGTCGGTCACCGGCAGCAGCGTGGGATCCTCGACCCGCTCCGGGAGGCCCTGGTACAGCTCGCCGTAGAAGGGCGAGTGAGCGCGCGCGAAGGCCACCAGCTCGGCGAGTCGAGCCCGCTGTCGCTGCGTGATCGCTGCCCGGCCTTGCTTTCTGGCTATGTACGTGTCGAATAGCAGCCACAGGATACGCTCGCTCATGTCGGCACCTCCGAGATAGCTGGCTCAGCCGCGAGAGTTGGAGCCGCGATCGCGGCTCCCTCGCCGCTCAGTGCGGCGGCTCGCTTGACGGTGCGAACACTATAAATTATCATATCACCAAGTGATTATACTATCCATTTCGAGGAGGAGCCTGCGATGGCTGTAGTCCAGGATCTGTCCCTCACCCTGAAGGCCAAGTTCTTCCGCGGCCTGGCGGATACCTCGCGTCTCGCGCTGCTCGAAGCGCTTCGCTCCGGCGAGAAGAGCGTCTCCGAGCTCGTCGCGGACACCGGACTCTCACAGGCGAATGCCTCGCGCCACCTGGCCTGTCTCAAGGAGTGCGGCCTGGTGGCCAGCCGCCAGGAGGGACGCTTCGTCTACTACGCGCTCGCTGACCCGCGGGTTGAGGACGTGCTGCGCGACGCCGAGCGCATCCTCGCGGACGTGGCGGCGCGGGTGTACGCGTGCACCCGCTATCAGGACTGAAGGGGGAGAACTATGGCGACGACCGCCAAGCGCGGCAAGCAGCTCGATCTCTATGTGGCCAATCTCGATTGCGAGCACGACGCCGGCGTTATCGAGCGCGGCCTGGACGGCGTGCCGGGGCTCCTCGAGGTGAGGATCTACCCGAAGGCGGCCAAGGTCGTCCTCACCTACGATCCGGAGCGCACCTCCGACGAGACGCTCAAGGAGCAGCTCCAGGCCCTCGGCTTCCCCCCGCAGCGGGGGCGGGCGCTGGCCGAGCCGCCGAAGCCCTGGCGCAACCCGAAGGTGCTGACCTCGGCCGCCTCGGGAGTCCTGCTGTTGGTCGGCTGGCTCGTCGGGCTGGCCGGCGTGCCGGAGCCCGTCTCGACCGGCCTCTACCTCGTCGCCATCGTCACCGGCGGCTACTTCTTCGGCCGCGAGGCGATCGAGGAACTGATCTTCGAGCGCGCGATCGGCATCGAGCTGCTGATGAGCACGGCGGCGGTGGTCGCGACGGCGATGGGCCAGGCCGCCGAGGGCGCGATGCTCGTCTTCCTGTACTCCATCTCGGAGGCCGCCGAGGGCTACACGGAGGACAAGACCCGCTCCGCCATCCGGGCGCTGATGGACCTGGCCCCGAAGATGGCGCTGGTGCGGCGGGATGGGCGCGAGGTGGAGATTCCGGTCGAGGAGCTCGCCGTCGATGATGTCTTCATCGTCAGGCCGGGGCAGGCCGTCGCCACCGACGGCGTGGTGCTCGTCGGCGAGTCCAGCGTCAACCAGGCGCCGGTGACCGGCGAGAGCGTCCCCGTGGAGAAGAAGCCGGGGGATATGGTCTTCGCCGGCACCATCAACGGCGAGGGCGCCCTGGAGGTCCGCGCGACGAAGACCTTCGCCGACAACACCATCGCCCGCATCATCCAGATGGTCGAAGAGGCGCAGGAGCGCAAGGGCAAGAGCCAGCGCTTCATTGAACGTTTCGGCGGGCGCTACAGCCCGGCCGTCCTGCTCTTCGGCGTGCTGCTCGCCGTGGTGCCGCCGCTCGCCTTCGGCGCCCCGTGGGAGACCTGGATCACCCGCGCCACCGTCTTCATCGTGGCGGCGGCGCCGTGCGCGCTCGTCATCTCCATCCCCATCACCCTGGTGGCCGCGCTGGGCACCGCCGCCCGCAACGGCGTGCTGATCAAGGGCGGCGTGTACGTGGAGGAGTTGGCCAAGGTCAGGGTCGTGACGTTGGACAAGACCGGCACCATCACCCGCGGCGAGCCGGAGGTCACGGATGTCCTGCTGTGTCCGGATGGCGTCGCGGGCCGCATCAGCTCGTCAGATGAGTTGGTGGCCGTCGCCGCGGGCATCGAACGCCGCAGCGAGCACCCGCTGGCGCGCGCGATCGTCCGCTACGCGGAGGCCACGGGTGCAAGGCCGACGGAGCCAGCGGAATTCCGCGCCCTGCCCGGGGCGGGGGCAATGGCGCGGCTAGACGGAGCGACGGTGTACATCGGTAGCCCGGACCTGTTCCAATCACGGCTCGGCGTAGCGGTCGACGCGGTGCGGGAGGAGATCGAACGCTTGCAGGGCGAGGGGAAGACGGTGGTGCTGGTCGGCGACGAGCGGGGGCTCTGGGGGCTGGTCGCCATCCGCGACACCATCCGCCCGAACGCCCGCCAGGCGATCGCGGCGCTGCACGAGCTGGGCGTGAAGGTGGCGATGCTGACCGGCGACAACGCCCGCACGGCCCACGCCATCGCCCGCGAGGTGGGGATCGACGAGGTGTACGCCGACCTCAAGCCGGAGGACAAGGCGGCCAAGGTGCGCGAGCTCGCGCAGCAGCACGGGCACGTGGCGATGGTGGGCGACGGGGTCAACGACGCGCCCGCGCTGGCCGAGGCGACCGTCGGCGTGGCCATGGGCGCGGCCGGCACCGACGTGGCGCTCGAGACGGCGGACGTGGCGCTCATGGCCGACGACTTGGAGAAGCTCGTCTACGCGCTCCGCCTGGCCCGACGCACCCAGGGCGTGGTCAACCAGAACCTGGCCCTCTCGGCCGCGGTCATCGGCGCCCTGGTGGTAGGGGCGATCGCGGGCGTCTTCACCCTGCCGATCGCCGTGCTGGGGCACGAGATCAGCGAGTTTGTGGTGATCGGCAGCGGCCTGCGCATGCTGCGCTCGTGAGTCGGCGAGACGAACGCTCTGGAGCACGTCATGCCCCGGACTGATGACCACACGAGCGCACCGGTCTCGAGACGGAGCGGCGGGAACGCGGCGGTCCGACTCCTCCTGACGGCGCTGATCGTGGTCCTGGGGCTTGTCCTGCCGGGGATCGCCAGCGCGCACGCCTTCCTGGTGCGCACCACGCCGCGGCCGGGCGAGCGGCTGGGCACCAGCCCGCCGGCGGTCGTGCTCGACTTCAGCGAGCCCATTGTATCCGGGTCGGCGCGGATCCCGGTCCGGACCAGCGATGGCGTCGCAGTCGCGCTCGGCCCGCCGGAGGAGCGGCGCGGTGGCGCCCAGGTCTGGGCCCCTCTACCGCCGCTGGACGACGCCATCTACCGCGTCGGATGGCAGGTGCTGGCCGACGACGGCCACGCCTCGGCCGGCGAGTTTGCCTTCGCCGTCGGGGCCGGCGGCGCAGTGCCGACGACCACGACCACATCGGGGGCGATATCCTGGCCCGATGTCGCGCTGAGCTGGCTGCTCCTCCTCGGCCTCGCGCTCGGCTGGGGCGGGCTGGCCAGCGAGGTGGTCGTCTGGAGCCCCGTGGTGGGACGCGGTGGCTTCCTCGTGCCACGTGCACCCGTGGCGTGGGGCCTGCTCCTAGCGCTGGCGGGCGCCGGCGGCTCCTTCCTCCTCCTAGCCGCCCGGGGAGGCACCGGGCCGGCTGCGGCGTTCGACCCCCAGGCCTGGCGGGCAGCGCTCGGCGGCCGGCCGGGCGCCATCACCGCCGTCGTCGGCGCGCTCGTCGCCTATGCCCTCTGGATACTCGCGCGGCCGCGGGCGCGCGCCTGGGCGCTGGCGCCGCTGGGCGTCGCCGTCCTCGCCACGGCCTGGCGCGGCCATCCCGGCGTCGCCGCCGAAGCGGGCCGGTGGTGGGAAGCGGTGGCGAACGGTCTGCACGTCGCCGGGGCGACGCTCTGGGTCGGGGCGCTGGTCCACCTTGCGCTCACCCTCCAGCGCGTGCGCGATGCCGAGCGGCGGTCAGCGCTCGCGGCGGCCGCGTGGCCCAACCGGTCGGCGGTGTCGTCTTACCCCATCTCCTTCGGCCGGTACTGGAGTGCCTCGGCGAGATGGGCGGGGGCGATGTCGTCGGCGCCCGCAAGGTCGGCGATGGTGCGGGCTAGTTTGAGCACGCGGTGGTAGGCGCGGGCCGAGAGGGAGAGCTGCTGCACGGCGGCTCGCATCAGCCGTTCGCCCGTCTCGTCCAGGCGGCAGTACTCGCGGATCTCGGCCGGTCCCATGTCGCAGTTGAGGTGGAGTCGGGTGCCGGCGAAACGCCGGGCCTGGATGGCGCGGGCCTCCTCGACGCGTGCGCGTACCGCGGCGGAGGGCTCGCCGAGCCGGCGGTCGGCCAGCTTCTCGTACTCGATGCGGGGCACCTCCAGGTGAATGTCGATGCGGTCGAGCAGAGGGCCGGAAATGCGCTTCTGGTAGCGGGTGATTGCGGTGGGCGAGCAGGTGCAGGGCTTTGACGGGTCGCCGAAAAAGCCGCAGGGACAGGGGTTCATGGCAGCGACAAGAATGAACGATGCTGGAAATGTGATGGCTCCGGTGGCGCGAGAGATGGTGACGATGCGGTCCTCCAGCGGCTGGCGCATGACCTCCATCACGCGCTGGCTGAATTCGGGGAGCTCGTCCAGGAACAGGACGCCGCGGTGCGCCAGGGTGATCTCCCCCGGACGGGGCCAGGTGCCGCCGCCGACCAGTCCGGCGTAGCTGATGGTGTGGTGCGGTGCACGGAAAGGCCGCTGGCGCAGCAAAGGGCGGTCGGCCGGGAGCAAGCCGGTCACCGAGTAGATCTTGGAGACCTCCAGCGCCTCCTCCCGTGTCAGCGGTGGCAAGATCCCGGGCATGGCGCGG
>JADGHA010000273.1 GCA_019689695.1 Micromonosporaceae bacterium
GGGCAGGTCCGCGGCCACCGCGGCACCGACGATCTGGAACGCCTGCTCGTACGCCGGGTCCTCGGCCGACTCGATCGGCGTGATGTCTATCGCGGTGGCATCCATCGAGCTGACAGAGTGAGTACTCATACCTGTCAAGGCTGATGGACCGACTGCGGCCGCGCGACCGATTTCGGCATAGATGTGGGGAGAAACTTCTCCAGAGACGTTGGTCGGGAGGACGTCCGCGCAGCGCCTCCGGCGCCGCGGTCACAGGCTGCCCTGGTGAGATTGTTACCAAGCTCTGGTCGGGGCCTGCGGCGGATCGTCCTCCCGCACGCAGCATCCTGCGCCGGTCGCCGCCCAGCCGTCAAGCCCTCGCCAGGACCAAACTCGACGCTCGGCTGCCCGGCGGATACGCAACGCAATCACCACCTCCGCCGAACAGCCAGTTACAGTCATCTAAACGTACCGTCTCACCTGCGGCGCAACCGGGTGAAAGCAGTCGCGCCACTGGTTCCGATCACGACGGTGCGTAGCGGATCGGCCGGGAAAAATCTTGGCGAATCAGCCCAACAACCCGGCATCTCTGGCCGCCCGCAGCGACGGCTTGACCCGGTGCGTGGGGCCGACCAGGTCGGCCACCGCGTCGAGCGTCTTGAGCCCCTCACCGGTGTTGAACACGACGGTCTCCGCCCCCGGGTCCAGCCGGCCCGAGGCCACCAGCTTGCGCAGCACGGCGGTGGTCACCCCGCCGGCCGTCTCGGCGAAGACCCCGGTGGTGCGGGCGAGCAGCCGGATCCCGTCGCGGATCTCGTCGTCGTCCACGTACTCCATCCAGCCACCGGTGCGCCGGACCGCCTCCAGCGCGTACAGCCCGGCGGCAGGGTCGCCGATGTTGAGCGACTTGGCGATCCCGGTCGGGCGGACCGGGGTGATCACGTCGGTGCCTTGGTGCAGCGCGACCGCGATCGGGTTGCACCCGGCCGACTGCGCGCCGAACACCCGCCAGCCGTTCGCCGGCGGCTCGACCAGACCGATCTCCACCAGCTCGGTGAACGCCTTGTCCACCTTGGTGAGCAGCTCCCCGCTGGCCATCGGGATCACCACCTGCTCGGGCAGCCGCCAGCCGAGCTGCTCGGCCACCTCGTACCCGAGGGTCTTGGAGCCCTCCGCGTAGTACGGCCGGACGTTGATGTTGACGAACGCGGTGTCCTCGAACTCCTCGGTCTCGGCCAGCTCGCCGCAGAGCCGGTTCACGTCGTCGTACGATCCGTCGATGGCGACCAGGTCGCCGCCGTACACCGCGGTCGTGACGATCTTGCCGAGCTCCAGGTCGGCCGGGACGAAGACCACGGAACGGGCCCCGGCCCGCGCGGCGTGCGCGGCCACCGAGTTGGCCAGGTTGCCGGTGGAGGCGCAGGCGAACCGGGTGAAGCCGAGCGCCTTGGCGGCGGTCAGCGCGACCGACACCACCCGGTCCTTGAAGGAGTGGGTCGGGTTGGCCGAGTCGTCCTTCACCCACAGCGGCGCGTGCAGGCCGACCTCGGCGGCGAGCGCGTCGGCGCGGATCAGTGGCGTCAGGCCGGGGTTGAGCGTCAGCCGCGCGGCCGGGTCCTGACCGGCGGGCAGCAGCGGGGCGTACCGCCAGATGTTCTTCGGTCCCGCCGCGATCTGCTCCCGGGTGACCGCGCGCAGCAGGTCCGCGTGGTAGCCGATCTCCAGCGGGCCGAAACACTCGTAACAGGCGTGCTGCGCGGCGAGCGGGAACTCGGCGCCGCAGCCACGGCAGACGAGGGCGCGGGCGGGATTGGGGGTGGTGCTGATCAAGGGTGCGTCGAGCGTCGACGTCATCACGAGGCCTTCCTCTCATCTTCCCCAGGCCGCACCCTGCGGCGTGGGACGGAATTGGCACCTGCCTCGCCTGCCTCGTCGTCGAGAAACAGTGATGCGCGGTGGTTGCCGGGGCGTCATCGGGCCGTTCCCTCAGCCCCTCTTGATGAGGTCTTCAGTTGTGTTGCGATCAGTTTACGGGGTGATCCACGCCCTCAGGAGACGACCCGGTGTGACGCGCACCTCGCCCGCCGTTCATGCGACGACATCCGTCGGCGGCGCGGGGGCGGTTTTCCCCGCCGGATGCCGGCCGTTACGCAGGCTGCCGGGGGTCCCTGAACGCGGAGAGGGGGTCCCCGACGGGCGGTTAGGCTCGCGGATGTGACCGATCGCCCGGCCGACCGTACGCTGACCCTCACCGCGAGCCTGCGCCCGGCGGCGCTGGACGCCCGGCGCGGCATCGTCCGGCTGCACCCGGAGGTGCTCGGCGCGCTCGGCATCAACCCCGGCGATCCGGTCCGGCTCAGCGGCCGGCGCGTCACCGCCGGCATCGCGGCTCGCACCGAATCGGCGTCCAGCCGCGCGCTGCTCTACGCCGACGACCTGATCCTCGGCAACCTCGGTATCCGCGACGGCGGGCAGGTCGCCGTCTCCCCCGCGCCGGTGATCGCCGCGCGCCGGGTCGTCCTCACCGGCCCGCCCGAGATCGTCGCCGCGGTGAGCCCGGAGATGCTGCGCCTGGCGCTGCTCGGCAAGGTGGTCACCGTGGAGGACAACGTCTCGCTGCTGCCACAGGACGTGGTGCCGCAGAGCGGGACCCGGGTGCTGGCCTCATCGCTGCCCGCCCCCCGCCCTCAGCTGGTCGAGGCGGCGCGGCGCAGCCTCGCCAACACCGTGGGGTACGCGTGGACCAGCACCCTGCTGACCGTCGCCGACGCGGAGCCGGCGGAGTCGGCACTGGTCACAATGGACACCGTGGTGGGCTGGCAGGGTGGCCATGCCACGCACGCGCCGGGCGAGCCGACCCAGACCCCGGCCCCGCCGGATGAAGAGCCGGTCAAGAGCGTGGACGACCTGCCCGGCCTGCGGACCCAGGCGCAGGAGCTGACCGAGCTGCTTGACCTGGGCTTCCACCACCGCGAGGTGCTCACCCGGCTGGGCACGGCAATCTCGCTCGGCGTGCTGGTCACCGGCCCGGCGGGATCGGGCAAGTCCACGATGGTCCGCGCGGTGGCGGCGGCGGTCGGTGCGAAGGTCACGACGGTATGGGCACCGGAGATCGCCGCGTTGACCGACAACGCCGCCGCCGAGCGGCTGCGGGCCTGCGCCGCGGCCGTCCGCGGCGGCGGCCCCGCGGTCCTGCTCATCTCCGACGTGGAGGCGCTCGCCCCGCGTGAGCATCCCGGCCCGCTCGCCACCGTCTTCCGGCAGGTGGTCGAGCAGCTGGTCCGCGAGGGCGTGGCGGTGGTGTGCACGACCAGCCGGCCCGAGTCGGTCGACCCGTCGCTACGCTCGCCCGACCTGCTCGCCGTGCAGCTGGCGATACCGCTGCCCGACACCGCGATGCGCCGCGAGCAGCTGGCCGTGCTCACTCGCGGCATGCCCCTCGCTGACGACGTACGCCTGGACGACCTGGCCGTGCGTACGCCCGGGTTCGTCGCCGCCGACCTGGCCGCACTGGCCCGCGAGGCCGGGGTGCGGGCAGCCCTCCGCCTCAAGTCGGAGGCGGTTGCGGTGTCCATGGTGGACTTCGAGGCGGCGCTGGAGGTGGTCCGCCCGACCTCGATGGCGGAGTCCACACTGGAGCTCGCCAAGGTGACGCTGGACGACGTGGGCGACATGGCCGAGGTCAAGCAGGTGCTGACCGAGTCGGTGCTCTGGCCGCTGACCTACCCGGACACGTTCGCCCGGCTGGGCGTGCAGCCACCGCGCGGCGTGCTGCTCTACGGCCCGCCCGGCTGCGGCAAGACCTACCTGGTGAAGGCGATCGCCGGCACCGGGAAGGCGAACGTGCTGTCGGTCAAGGGTGCGGAGCTGCTGAGCAAGTGGGTGGGCGAGAGCGAGCGGGCGGTGCGCGAGCTGTTCCGCCGGGCCCGGGAGGCGGCGCCCACGCTGGTGTTCCTGGACGAGGTGGACGCCCTCGCCCCGGTACGCGGGCAGGCCACCGACGGCGGCACCACCGACCGGGTGGTGGCCTCCCTGCTCACCGAACTGGACGGCGTCGAGCCGCTGCGCAACGTCGTCGTGGTCGGCGCCACCAACCGGCCGGACCTGGTTGACCCGGCGCTGCTGCGCCCGGGGCGGCTGGAGCGGCTGGTGTTCGTGCCGCCGCCGGACGCCGCGGCGCGGGCGGAGATCCTGCGCGCGGCGGCCCGCGGCGTGCCGTTGGCGTCCGACGTGGACCTCGACGCGCTGGCCGGGGCGCTGGACGGCTTCTCCGCGGCGGACTGTGCGGCGCTGATCCGGGAATCGGCGCTGGCCGCGATGCGCGAGTCGCTGGAGGCGGCTCAGGTCACCGCCGCCCACGTGGCCGCCGCCCGGGAGCGGGTGCGCCCGTCGCTGGACCCGGTCCAGGTCGCCGCACTCGCCGCGTACGCCGAGCAACACGCCTGACCCCTCCGGCGCCGGCGCTGCGGCCCGCTGGCGGCGCGGCCCGCTGCCGGCGACGCCGGTCAGTCGCGGGCGCGGGACCGGGCGCGGCTCGACCGCAACCGGCGCAGCCGGCCGACCAGGACCGGGTCGTACGCCAGCGCCGCCGGGTTGTCCAGCAGGCCGTTGAGCAGCTGGTAGTAGTGCGTCGCGGAGAGCCCGAAGGTGTCCCGGATGGCCTGCTCCTTGGACCCGGCATGCTTCCACCACAGCCGCTCGAAGGCGAGGATCTGCTCCTCGCGCTCGGTCAGCCGGTCGGGCTGCGGCGTGACGGGCGCCGTCTCCGGCTCGGCCGCGGCCGCTTCGCCAACCTCGACCGGGCCGAGGTCGTCGGCGACGTCGCTGCCGCGCCGTTCCATCGTCACCAGGCTCCGTACGAATGTATCAACGGGGCCTTCCAGCATAACCCCCTCCGCGGCACCGCGGCCGGCTGCAAGATCGCGGAAGGGGCCAGCCAGGGTGACGGTCAGGTGATGTCACGCCTGCGCATCATCCACAGTGCCCCGCCGAGAACGGCCACCGTGACCGCCGTCAGCACTATCGCGGACTGCTGCCCGGCATCTCGTGGCCCAGGATCCGCATGCGCCCGCCGTTGGGGCGGATCAGGCCGAGCAGGGTACGCAGGGTGGTGGTCTTGCCGGATCCGTTCGGGCCGAGGAAGCCGTGCACCTGGCCCGCCTCGACCACCATGTCGAAGCCGTCCAGCGCCTGGCGGGGTCCTCGCCGCAGCGTGCGGTACGTCTTGCGCAGGCCCTCGATCTCGAGTACAGCAGTCACCCGCGCGACAGTACGGGTTGTGGACCGCCCGCGGCGTCCCGTTGGGTGTATTGCCGTCAGGCGCAGATGACGTTGAGCCCGGCGTCGCGGAAGCTGGCGACGACGTCGGGGGCCGCACCCGAGTCGGTGACGAGGGTGTCGATCCGCTCGATCGGGCAGACCCGGGCGAAGGCGTGCGCGCCGAGCTTCGACGAGTCAGCGATGATCACCACGCGCCGGGCCCGCGCCACCATCAGGTTGTTCATCGCCGCTTCGCCCTCGTGGTGGGCGGCCGCGCCCAGCCGCACGTCCAGCGCGTCCACCCCGAGCAGCACCACGTCCAGGGTCACCTCGCGCAGAACGCCGCCGCCGAGCGGACCGAGCAGCTCGTACGACTGTGGCCGGACCACCCCGCCGGTCACCACGATCTTCATCCGGGAGCGGACCAGCAGTTCGTTGGCGATGTTCAGCGCGTTGGTCACCACGGTGAGCTGGGCGCCGTCCGCGCCGCCCGCCAGGTCGGGGCGGACCGCGAGCGCCCGGGCCACCTCGGTCGTGGTGGTGCCGCCGTTGAGGCCGACCACCATCCCCGGCGAAACCAGCGCCGCCGCGGCCGCGCCGATGCGCTGCTTCTCCGCCGAGTGCTTGGCGGTCTTGTAGCGCAACGGCAGGTCGTACGAGACGCCGTTGGCGACCGCGCCACCCCTGGTCCGGGTGATCATCTGTTGCTGCGCCAGCTGTTCGAAGTCCCGGCGGATGGTGGCCTGGGAGACGTCAAGCTTTGCCGCGGCCTCCTCCACGCTGACCCGGCCGCTCTCGGTGAGCAGTTCGAGCAACGCGTTCCACCGGGCGTACCGGTCCACGTCGCGGCCCCCTTCTGCCTCCCACCTCCCGATTCCAGCCGCCGAAGTGACCATTCGGTGACTGAATG
>JADGHA010000274.1 GCA_019689695.1 Micromonosporaceae bacterium
CGTCACGCCCGCCGACACATCGAGCCTAGACCGGAACACGCGCCCGGATCAGCGCCCCCCACCGGCGGGGTTGACCCGATTCGCCCCGGGAACACCCGCCCTCACCGCTGGCTGGCCACGGTCGCCGGCCACCCGTCGCCGGGCTGGGCATACTCTGCCCGGTGCCGATCGCCCGGCCGGAGCGTGTCGGTTTCCCAGTTGAACCGGTTTGAACCGCCACGCCAGCCCCGAGATGAGGACCACCGGCCGGTGGCGCCGCCCCCTGCCGGGCCCACCAGCGGGCCGCCAGGCCGTGGCGCGCCGGCTGGACCAGCGCCCCGCCGTCAGTCCGGTGTGGACTGAATGTCCAGCGTCAGCGCCGAGATCAACATGTGTATGCCGGTGAGCAGCGGCCCCACCGAGAGCAGGACGCTCCCGGTGGTGGCGACCGGCGGGCCGATCGTCTCGATCAGGACCCATACCCCCCAGCCCAGCCCGGCCAGCACCAGGAACAGGCCGGTGAAGAAGAGCAGCGCGACCGGCGAGAACGAGGCCAGCACGTGCTTGAGCAGCATCCGCCGCCAGAAGCCGCGCAACAGCAGGCTCGCGATGGCGGCGGCGGCCCGGTGGATCCGCATGGAGGAGACCTCCTCGCCGTACACCGCGGGGATCGGCACGTCCTTGGCCCGGACGTTGGCGATGTTGAGCCAGATCAGCAGGTCGTTCTCGAACTCGTAGCCGCGCGCCACCCGGCTCAGATCCAGCCGCAGCAGGGCCGCCCGGGTGATCGCGGTGTAACCGTTCTGGGGGTCGAACAGGTTCCAGTACCCGCTGGCGACCTTGGTGGCGAAGGACAGCGCGATGCTGCCGAGCATGCGCAGCTTCGGCATGGAGGCGAACGAGGTGCGGGAGAAGAACCGGTTCGCCTTGGTGAACTCGTACCCGTCGTCGCAGATCGGGTCGAGGAGGGTCGGCAGGTAGGCCGGGTCCATCTGGGCGTCGCCGGCCATCACCACGTTGACGTCCGACCCTCGCCGCAGCGCCTCCTGGTGCCCGTCGATGATCGCTCCGCCGACCCCGGTGTTCACCTCGTGATCGATGACGACCACTCGCGGATCCTCGACGGAGCGGGCGCGTTTGGAGGTGTCGTCGGTGGAACAGTCGTTCACCACCACGATCAGGTCGACGAAGTCGGGCATCGTGGTGATCGTGGTGACGATCAGCTTGCTCTCGTTGTAGGCCGGCACCACCGCCGCGATCCTGCGCCCCTTGTACATGGGTCAGGTCACCCCGTGATGGCCGAGTCGCGGATGGCGAGGCACACCTCAAGGGCGCGCAGCCCGTCCTCACCGGTGACCGCGGGGCTGCGCCGGGAGACCAGGCATTCGGCGAAGTGTCGCAGCTCGTGCGCGAGCGGCTCGCCGTGGTGGCCGAGGAACGGGATCTCCACCAAGCCGCTCTGCCGGTACCGTGCGCCGCCCTCGGACAGGTACTCCGCGTACTCGATGCGGTGCACCTCCACCTGCTGCCGCAGCAGGTCGGCCACCACGCAACTGTCGTGCTGGGTGAGTGTGATCCGGCGGATCTTGTCCTGGCTGACCCGGCTGGCGGTGATGTTGGCGACTACCCCGTTGTCGAACATGAGCAGGGCGCACGCGAGGTCGTGGTCACCGGAGCGGACGGCCTTGGCCATCGCCCGGTGCTCGACGATCTCTGCACCGAGCAGGCTCCGGGCGAGGTCGACGTCGTGGATCATGAGGTCGAGCACCACGTCGGCAAGGGTGCGGTTGGAGTACGGGCCGACCCGGGTGAACTCGATCGAGATCGGATCGGCGACGATCTCCCGCAGCTCTACGACGGCCGCGTTGAACCGCTCCACATGACCGACCATGAGCACCCGGTCCTTTGCAGCCGCCACCTCCACCAGGCGGCGGGCATCGGCGACGGTCGTCGCGATCGGCTTCTCGACCAGCAGGTCTCGCCCGGAGGCGAGGATCCGGCAACCCAGCTCGGCGTGCGTGTCGCTGGGGGTGGACAGCACCACAGCGTCGGCCTCGGCCAGCGCCTCGTCCAGGTCCGAGGTGTACTTCGCGCCGATCGAGGTGGCCAGAGCAGCGGCACGCTCGAGGTCGGGGTCGCAGACCGCGGTAACGGTGAGCTCGGGGATGCCCCGGGCGACCCGGCCGTGGTTGGCGCCCATGATGCCGGCGCCGACGATCGCCAGGCTAGGCATCGAACGCCTGCCGGATGCTCGTCACGATCCGGTCCAGCTCGCCGTCGGTGAGGTGCTGGTGCACCGGCAGCGACAACACCTCGCTCACGACCGCTGCCGCGCGAGGTGTCGGGTCTTTGCTGATCTGAGGGTGCCCGCGATAGCAGTCGTAGTCGTACATCAGTCGGGGATAGTACAGCCCGTACCCGATGCCCGCCTGGTCGAGGCGCTTGGCAAGATCGTCGCGGCTCAGCCCAGCCTGCGGGGTGACCCGGATCGTGTACTGGTGCCAGACATGCGTGCGCCCCGCCGGCACCTCGGGTGTCCGCACCCCGGGCAGGCCGGCCAACCCCTCGGTCAGCCGAGCCGCGTTCGCCGCCCGGCGCTCGACCGTCTCGTTCAACCGGCGCAGCTGGGGCAGCACGATCGCCGCCTGCAGGTCGGTCAGCCGCCAGTTGTGCCCGGGCAGCTCGTACTGGTAGCGCGCCCGCATGCCCTGGTTGCGCAGCAGCCGCAACCGGTCGGCGAGCTCGCCGTCCGCGGTGGTCACCAGCCCGCCCTCACCGCACTGCACGTTCTTGGTCGCGTACAGCGAAAAGCACCCGACGCCGAACGAGCCCACCGCACGGTCGCCGACCCGGGCACCGTGCGCCTGGGCGGCGTCCTCCACCACGACCGCCCCGGCCCGTCCGGCGATCTCCATGAGCGCCGGCATGTCGGCAGGCAGGCCGTAGAGGTGGACCGGCAGCAATGCCCTGGTGCGCTCGTTGACCAGCGCCGCCACGGACGCTGGGTCGATGGTGAAGTCGTCGGTGACGTCGGCGAACCGCACGGTCGCGCCGGACTCGAGCACCGCGTTGAGGGTGGCCACGAAGCTGAACGGCGTGGTGATGACCTCGTCGCCGGGTCCGAGCTTCAGCGCGCGCAGCGCCGCGACCAAGGCAACGGTGCCGTTACTGACCGCGACCGCGTGTGGGGCGCCGCACAGGCTGGCGAACTCGCGCTCCAACTCGGCCACGACCGGGCCCTGTGCCAGCTGGCCGGAGCGCAGCACGCGCAGGACCGCGGCCTCTTCCTCCGGGCCGATGATGACCGAGGTGATAGGGATCGATGTCTTCGACATCGTACTCACGGCTCCTCAACTTGCGGCAGGACGGACTACTCGACGAGCCGGTGCCATGGGCTACGTCCCGGTCCGGTCCGCGCGCCGTCCGCCATTTCGGTGGCTGGATGGACGCGCCACGAAGGGCGCGGTAGCGGCGGGTGGGTCACAACACGGTCCTCGTATGGTCGGCTCGGGGGCGCATCAGCGCGAAGCGGCGTTGAGACTACCCTGCGCTTGCATTCTCTTTCCATTCGCGGCACAGGAAGGGCCCCGGACGTGACGATGGGCGTCGCCAGGACTCTGGTCAGCAACAGCGCGCTGCGCTTCCTGGTTGTGGGTGGGCTGAGCCTGGCCGCCGACACGGGTGCCCTGTTCGTGCTGCACGGCGTACTCGGCATCTGGCTGCCGGTGGCCACGGCACTGGCGTACGCGGTGGCCTTCGTGGTCAACTTCGGGCTCAACCGGACCTGGGCGTTCGGTGCCGGCGGCGCGATCGGCCCGCAACTGTGGCGTTACCTGGCCCTGGTCGCGGTCAACCTGGTGCTCACCGTGGTGGTTGTCCAGGGTCTGGTGTGGGTGGGCGTGACCTACCTGGCGGCCAAGGTGGTGACCGCGACCGGGCTGGCGGTGATCAACTACCTGGTTTCCCGGAAGTGGATCTTCACCTGACCGACCCCGCCGGGCCGGCCTACTCACGGCGGACAGCGACCACAAGGTCGCCAGGGAGGTCGCGGTCGACCGCCCAGACCGCCGGGTCGAACTGGCTGGCGGTGAAGACCTGGTCCCGCCAGGTCCACCGGTCGGCGCCGGCACGGTGCAGGAGGAAGATGTCGATGGGTCCGAACCGGGTGTGCGCCGACGCGTCGGCGAACCGGGCCGGAGCGGTGATGGAGGCGAGCCGCTCGATCTCGGCCTCCCGCCGGTCCCACTGGACCAGAGAGCCGGACGCCCCAGGGGAGTTGGTGGTGTACCCGGGCCAGGGCAGGTAAGCGAAGAGCCGCTCGTCGGCGGAGAGGGCTACCCGCCGCGGGTTGGGACCGAGGACCCGGACCACCGCGTCCCGGATCGCGTACGCGGGGAACGGCGGGGTCCGGCCGGTGGCCGGCGCGAACCGTGGGTACCCGCCGCCGGGCAGTGGCTCCAGGTGCGCCTCCGCGGCGTAGTGCGCGGTGGGCTGCCCCGCGGCGGGCATCCAAGCTCCGCTGTAGGAGTAGCAGGCCCACGCGACGGCGAGCGCAAGAGCGGCCGCGCCGGTGCCCGGCGGCGGCTGGGCGGCGAGCCGGCCGGCCAGGACCGGCGCGACGTGGGCCAGGACGAGCACCCCCGCGGCGACCAACGCGGTGCTGTACAGGTTGCTGGTGTAGTGCAGGAAGGCGGTGTGCTCGTCGAAGGCGAGGCGCACGGTAGCGATCACCCGGTAGGCCAGCGCGCCGACGACCACCAACAGCAGAGGGGTGGCCCACCACGCGGCGCGGCGCAACAGGACCAGTCCGGCAAGCCCGACCAGCTGCAGGACGCCCAGCGGGGTGGCGGACAGGAACGGCAGGGCCTGCTGCTGCAGGCTGCCCGGGAGGTATGTGTCGGACACCGCGGCAGCGGGCCGGGTCAGCACCGCGGACAGGAAGGGCAGCACGTACCAGGATGAGACGGCCGCGGACACGCCCGCCACGCCGGCCAGGTGCAGCAGATAGCGCCGACGGTCGCCGGCGGCCCGCCAGGTGCGCACGACCAGCGCCAGCAGGCCCAGGCCGGCGAAGACCAGCCAGGCCTGATAGGTCAGCAGGATGAGGCCGCCGACGAGGCCGCCGGCCAGCCAGTGCAGGCGACCCTTGGGTGGCCGGCCGATGGCGGCCAGGGCCCAGGGCACGAACACCGCGGCAGTGATCACCTCGTACGGCTTGCGCGGATCGCCGAACGCCACCAGGACCAGCGCCGAAATGGCCAGCGCGACCCAGGGCGGGACCAGCCGGCGCCACAGCGCGAACCCGACCACGATGGTCGCGGAGGTGACCAGCACCTCGGCGTCGCCGATCAGCCGCCAGGCTGGGGTGTCCAGCAGGACGGCGGCGCGGCCGACGAGCCAGAAGTACAGCGGAGGGTACTCGGCGGGCAGGCCGGGGACCCAGGTGTCCGAGCTGGCCGCAACCACCGTGTACCGGGTGGCCATCGCCGTCTGCCGTCCGGCATCGCCGAGCAGGCCACCGTACCCGAACGGTGTGCCGGTCAGCCCGGTCTGCAGGGTCAGCGCCACCCAGGCGGCGAGCAGCCCGGCGCAGGCTCCGGACAGCGCCGCCATCGCGGCCGCCGCGATACGCCGGCGGGCCAGCAGCAGGCCGAGGCTGAGCAGCACGGCCACGCCGGCAAAGCCCAGCCCGAGCGGCAGGCTCCAGGCGCGTTGGCCGAACGGGTCGAGGTCGGCCGCCCGCGGCAGCAGCAGCGCTGCGGGCAGGGCCAGCAGCCAGACGGCGACGGCCACCGCGGACGGGTTCACGCACAGGGACCGCAGCCGGTGCAGCCACCCCATCTCCGGCCGGGGCGCTGATCGATGTGGCGCTGGCAGCCGGCCGCCGGCCGGCGTGGGATCCCGGGTCTCGATCACCATGGCCTTCCTCCTCAGCGCTGTGTCGGGGGTCGGCCCGGGGGCATCGACTCAGGTAACCTGCCCCAGTTGTTGGGCTGGACACGCTGGTGCGACGAGTCGGTGAACAGCCGTCGGTCGCGAGTTTAAGGAACCTGACCGCCGGATGGTCCCGATATGCCCAAGTCGGCCAGCCGGCGGAACATGCGGAGCGGGGGGGGGGGCGGCCGCCCGCCCCCCCCCCCGAGTAT
>JADGHA010000275.1 GCA_019689695.1 Micromonosporaceae bacterium
CACCACGGCCGTTGCTGCGCCAGCCGGTCACCGGCAGCTCGAACTTCGCCACCAGCCGATCGGTGAACGGCTGCGCGCGCAGCCGCACCAGGCGGACCGGCAGCGCGGAGCGGCGCACCGTGACCACCGCCCGCGGCGGCAGCTCGAAGGTGCGCCGGCCGTCGCAGGTGAGCAGGGCGTACTGGGTGTACGGCTCGACCGTGACCGTGATGCTTGACGTGGGTGCGACCACCAGCGGCCGGCTGAACAGGGCGTGCGCGCTGATCGGCACCAGCAGCAGCGCGTCCACCTCCGGCCAGACCACCGGCCCACCGGCCGAGAACGCGTACGCGGTGGAGCCGGTCGGCGTCGCGCACACCACCCCGTCGCAGCCGTACCGGGACAGCGGCCGGCCGTCCACGTCGACCAGCAGCTCCAGCATCCGCTCCCGGGCGCCCTTCTCCACGCTCACCTCGTTGAGCGCCCACGACTCGGCGATGGTCACGCCGTCCAGCTCGGCCACCACGTCCACGGTGAGCCGTTCCTCCACCGTGTACGCCCGGTCGACGACGTCGCGCACCGCCTTGTCCAGGTCGTAGATCTCGGCCTCGGCGAGGAACCCGACGTGCCCGAGGTTGATGCCCAGCAGCGGCGCCTTCGCCGGCCGGGCCAGCTCGGCGGCGCGCAGCAGGGTGCCGTCCCCGCCGAGCGCGAAGACGATCTCGGCACCCTCGGCCACGTTTGGGCCGGAGACCGGCACCACGCCGGGCATGTCCAGATCGGGCGCCTCCCGCGCGATGACCCGGACCTCGAAGCCCGCCCCGATCAGGTCGGCCGCGATGGTCCGGGCATGCTGCGTGCTGTCCTGCCGCCCGGTGTGGGTGACCAGCATCGCTGCCCGCCTCACGCGGCACCCCCAGCACTGGCGGCGGCCACCACGTCCCGGATCCGCGCCGGGTCGGCCTCGGGCGCGCCGCGGCGGAACCAGACGAAGAACTCCAGGTTGCCGGACGGCCCCTTCAGCTGGCTGGCCGCGACCGCCGCGACGCCCAGCCCGAGCCCGGCGGCGGCCTCGGTTACCCCGAGCACCGCGCCGGCGCGCAGCGCCGGGTCGCGGACCACGCCGCCCGGGCCGACGCCGTCGCGACCCACCTCGAACTGGGGCTTGACCATCAGCACCAAGTCTCCGTCCGGCTCGGTGCACCCGGCCAGGGCCGGGAGGACCAGCCGCAGCGAGATGAACGACAGGTCGGCCACGGTGAGCGAGACAAGTCCACCGATCGCCTCCGGCGTCAGGTTGCGCACGTTGGTGCGCTCGTACACCCGGACCCGCGGGTCGGTACGCAGCGACCAGGCCAGCTGCCCGTAGCCGACGTCCACCGCGACCACTTCGGCCGCGCCGGCGCGCAGCAGCACGTCGGTGAAGCCGCCGGTGGACGCGCCCGCATCCAGTACCCGCCGGCCGGTCACGACCAACCCGGCCGGGGCGAAAGCGGCGAGGGCTCCGGCGAGCTTGTGCCCACCCCGGGACACGTACTCGTCCCGCGGTTCACCGCCGACCACGCGGACCGGGTCGGCAGGGTCGACCATCGCGGCCGGCTTGCGGGCGGGTGCTCCGCGCACGTGGACCCGGCCGGCCTCGACCAGCGCCGCTGCCTGCTCGCGGGAGCGGGCCAGGCCACGGCGGACCAGCTCAGTGTCGAGGCGTGTTCGGCGTGCCATGGGGCGTCACGATCCTTGTCGATCAGGCGCACGCGACGAGGTACGGCGGGCGGGCTCCCGCGGTTCAACCCTCGTCGCTGGTCGTCTCGTCGATGGTCGCCAGCGTCTGCTGCAGCACACGGTGTGCCGCCTCGAAGGCGGGGATCTGGCTGGCCGGCGGCGCGTCGGCGGCCTCGTCCAACGCACGCAGGGCATCGTCGACCGCGGGGTGGCCGGTCGTCGCCGCCGGTGCGTTCGTGTCGGCCGGCGCGGCCACCTCGGCCGGCGCGGCCGGCGTGGCCACGTCGGCCGGCGCGGGGGGCTCGGCCGGCGCGGGCGGCTCGGCCCGCTCCGCGCCCTCGGTCGTCGCCGGCTCGGAATGGCCGGCCGGGTCCGGTACGAACTGCGGGGTGCCGATCATTCTGGTGCCATCCCCGCCGGCGGCATTGCCTTCTTGGCCACCGCCTTCTTGCCTGGGGTCCGCTTCGCCACGGCCTTCTTCGCGATCGCCTTCTTGGCCACCGCCTTCTTGGCAGGCGCACTCGCCGGTGCGGCCGGGGGCGGGCCGGCCGCCGCCGGTGCGCCCTCGCGCACCTGGCCCTCCAGCTCCTGGACGCGGGCCCGCAGGTCGGCCACCTCCTCGGCGGTGGCCAGGCCGACCTTGCCGAGCGCGCGGTCCACCTCGTGGCGCACCAGCTTGGTCAGCGCCTCCCGGTTGGCCAGGCTGGTGGAGACCAGGTTGTCGGCGAGCGCCTGCATCTGCTGGGCGGTCGCCCCGCCGCGGCTGGCGAGCCGCTTCACCACCTGCCGCGCCCGTTTTCTTGACGCCTCGGTCACGCCCAGGGCGAGCTCGAGGTATGCCCGCCACGCCTCCTGCGCGCCCTGCTTACCTTCCGCCATGCCGCATCACCGCTCACCTGTCGCTGAAGTCCACCGTCTGTGGGACGTCGCCGCCCTGGTGCCACGCTACCGGTCCGCCGCCGCGGCGCGATGCGGTACCGTGCGGACGAATCCATGTCGGTAGGGCGGACGGAGGCCGAAACGTGGCGAGTGTTGAAGAGTGTCGGCAGGCGCTGGCAGCACTCGCCCGACGCCTCGACGCGCACGCCGACGAGGTGGCCCGCAAGGTGAACCTGGACCGGTCGATCGCCTGCCGCATCACCGATCTGGACACCGCGTTCCACGGCCGGCTGGCCGGCGGGCGCCTGGTCGGCATGACCGACGGCGACGACCCGGATGCCAAGATAGCCCTCTCCACCACCAGCGACGACCTGGTCGCGCTGGTCAACGGGGAGCTGGACTTCGCCCGGGCGCTGGCGTCCCGGCGGGTCGCGCTGCGCGCCAGCCCGTTCGACCTGTTGAAGCTGCGCAAGCTGCTGTGACCGGGCCAGCGGCCCTGGCGCGGCGGTGGCCCGGCGCGGTGGGGCGCAGTGGCGGCCGGCGTGGCTGTGGCGTCACTGGTCCAGCGCCAGGCGCCGCAACACCTCGGCAGCCGCGGGCGAATCGGCCGTCACCCGCTGGACCGGCTCGCCCGCCCAGGCGACGGCGCACAGCAGCCGCAGCGCCGGCAGTGCCTGGCCCGATCCGGCCAGCGCCAACCCGGCTTCCCGCCGGGTCACCCGCCATCCGCCGGCCTCGGCGCCGTCGCTGCCATCGTCCAGACTGGGTACGCGTACCGCCTCGTCCACTTCGAACAGTCCAGACAGGTCGGCCGCGAGGTGACTGGGCCGACGGTCGGGCGGGGCGGCCAGCAGGTCCCGCGCGCCGCTGACGCCGGTCAGCACCAGCAGGCTGTCCATTCCGGACCGGCGGGCGCCTTCGATGTCGGTGTCGAGCCGGTCGCCGACCACGATCGGTCGGCGCGCCCCCGCCCGCTGCGCCGCGGTCTCGAACAGCGCCGGTTCGGGCTTGCCGACCACCAGGTCCGGGTCGCGCTCGAGCGCGGTGCGCAGCGCGGCGACGAGGGCTCCGTTGCCCGGCACCGGCCCGCGCGCGGTGGGCAGCGTGCGGTCGGTGTTGGTCGCCACCCAGACCGCGCCGGCCCGGATCGCGACCGCTGCCTCGGCCAGGTCCGCCCAGCCGACCTCCGGCCCGTACCCCTGCACCACCGCGGCCGGCCCCTCGTCGGCGCTGCCGACCGGGCGCAGCCCGGCGTCACGGATCTCGGCCCGCAGCGCCTCGGCACCGACCACCAGCACCGGAGACCCGGCCGGCAACCGTTGCGCGAGCAGCGACGCGGACGCCTGCGCCGAGGTGAGCACCTCGGCCGCGGCCGCCTCGATGCCCATCCCGCACAGCAGCGTGGCGACATCGGCCGCGCGGCGGGAGGCGTTGTTCGTCGCGTACGCCAGCCGCTGGCCGTCACGGTGCAGGCGCCTGATCGCCTCGACCGCGCTGGGGATCGGCCGGTCGATCAGGTAGACCACACCGTCGAGATCCAGGATGACCAGGTCGTACTCGGCGACCATGTGGCGGGACGGCGCGCTCACCGCACGCCGCCCGCGTCACGCCGCCCGATCCGGCTCGGGACCGGCGCCCGGCACGGTCCCGGCCGCCAGGTCGCTGTCCCGCACTTCGCCGGCGTCCACGTCGCTCTCGCCGCCGGACTCCGCAAGGTCCTGGTCGGTGTCCTCGTCGGCGAACCCATTCCCATCCGTGAGCCTGTCCTCGTCATCCGTGGCGTCCTCGTCGGCAAACCCACCCTCGTCGTCCTGGTTCCCGGCACCACCGGCGCCGCCGCCGAAGGCCCCTCCGGCCGCATCGCCGACGTCCTCGTCCTCGTCGCCGGCCCGCTCGTCCTCGTCGAGCAGCACGCCGTCCAGGTCCAGCAGGCGCTCGGCGGCATCCGTCGTCGCGTCCGTGTCGGCCTCGGCGGCCCGGGAGAACCACTCTCGGGCCTCCTCCCGGCGCCCGACGGCGAGCAGCGCGTCGGCGAAGGCATACCGCAGCCGCGCCACCGCCGGCTGCGGCCCACTCGCGCCCAGCTCCCGCACCTGCAGCATCGCCACGGCCGCCTCGTGCTGCCCGAGGTCGGCCCGGGCGCCGGCCGCGACGATCAGCAGCTCGATCGCCTCGACCTGGTCCAGCCGGGTGCGGTCCGCGCCCCGGTACAGGTCGATCGCCCGTTCCGGCCGGCCCAGCGCCCGCTCGCAGTCGGCGAGCATCGCAAGATGTGTCTGCCGCCCGCTGAGCCGGTGGTAGGTACGCAGCTCGGAGATGGCGGTTTGCCAGTCAGCGGCGTGGTACGCGGCGAGCCCGACCGCCTCCCGGACCGCGGCGCTGCGAGGCGCCAGCCGTCGGGCGGCCAGCGCGTGCTCCAGCGCCGCCGCCGGGTCCTCGTCGATCAAGCGGCCGGTCGCGACGAGGTGGCGGGCAACCTTCTCGGCCACCGGGCGCGCCAGCGACAGCAGCTCGGCCCGCACGTCGCTGTCCAGATCGGTCGCCTTGATCTCCTCCGGCAGCGCCGGCTCGCTGGGCCGCCGGCGCGCCTTTCGGCGAGCCTCCTCGCGCGCCACGTCCGGGTAGCGCTCGCGCCCACCTCGGTACCTCTGGTCCGCGCGCCGGGCCTGGCCCTCGCCGTACCGCGGCTGGCGGGAACGCTGCTCGTCGCGGCCACCACCCTCCGCACGAGGGCGTGACTCCCGGCTCGGCCGTCCGTCCTCCCGGAACGCCCTGCCCTGCCCCTTCGCCGGCCGGCCCTGCTGGCGTGACGGCCCGCCCTCGTCGCGGAACTCGCCACGGTACGGGCGATCCTGCCGGTAGGTCCGCTCGCCGCCCCGGTCGTAGGTCGCGCCCGGCCGGCCGCCCGTCCTGCGTGGACGGTCCTCATCGGGGCGTCCCGCCCGTTGCTGCCGTCGCTGGTCCTCCCGCCAGCCGCGCCGGTCGCCCCGGTAGCCGGCGCGGAAGTCTCCCTCCCGGTCCGCGCGAAAGCCGCCCCCGCGGTCGCCGCGCCCCGCCTGCCGATCGCGCCGCCGGTAGCCGCCGTCGCCCGACCGGCCTTCGCCGACGGACCTGCGCTCGCTGCCGCCGCGGCGACCGCCGTCGAACCCGCCCCGGCGCTGTCGCGGGTCACGCTCGCTGGAACCTCCAGTGCGCGACCGGCCGGCACCGCCGTACCGATCCGGGTCGTTGCGATCGCGATCCGGGGACCTGTCGCGGGACTCGGGCCGACGTCGATGCGCGCCCTCGTCCTGCGGTGAAGCGGCCACGGGTACATCCTTCCTGAAGCGGCGGGCCGAGCCCTCAACGGGTAGGTACCCTGGTCGCCGCTGCCGTCATGCGCCGTCGGGCGCGGACACGAACTGGGGGCCCCTCCCGTTTCAGGATGGGCCCCCCAATTCGTTTTTTGTTGTCCGGCGGTGTCCTACTCTCCCACACCCTGGCGGGTGCAGTACCATCGGCGCTGGAAGGCTTAGCTTCCGGGTTCGGAATGTGGC
>JADGHA010000276.1 GCA_019689695.1 Micromonosporaceae bacterium
CCTCGTAGGGGTGGACCTCGCGGGTCGCCGCCACGATCCGAGGAAGAAGCGCGAGTCGGGTCCGTAGCGCGACCCGGGCCTCGGTTGCCTCGTGGACCTGGCCCTTCCACCGGTACACCGAGCGCACGGTGACGACCGTCTGGGCCGACGCGCACAGCCTCCGTTCCACGAGATCCTTGCTGAACGCGGTGAGCCAGGCGGCGTCCGGCGCGGTGATGATCACTTCGCAGCAGTCGGGCTGTGTCATGCGCCCACCATCGGGCCGTTGCATGCCGGCGGCGCGCATCCGAGCCCGCAGCTCCTCCTGTTCGACCCGCTGACTGGGTCTGCTCATGACGACGTCACGCACTCCCGGAGCTTGAACATGGACCGACTCCGGAGAGCGGTCCAGTGGCGGCCATGACCGGAACACTGCAACAGTAACTACATTCTCACCCGCCGGAACAGAGGGTGTCAGAGCATCAACCCGCCTGTACTTCACCGGGGCCCGACAGGTCAGCTTGGCGAGCACTGACCATCGTTGATCAACGAAGGCTGATGGCTGGCGCGGACCTGACCTGGGCATTGCCGCCGACACTGGAATCCACGGCTTTGTCCCGTCGGCCGTGCGGAGCTGCCGACAGTCCGAGAGGCAGGCGAACACTTTCCCGGCCCTGCGGGAACATCGGAGCCCTCTCTGCCTGTTTCCGTGCAGGTCAGCGCCGGTGTGCCTGAGGGAGGAACATGTTCCCTCCACGGGGAATGACCACTCGTACACGGCTTTGGGACGCTGGCGGCGTTCAGTGTCGCTGCAATGGTCCATCCCTGCGGCGGTGGCCGACTGCGCGTCCCGCTGCCCGCGCCCCAGGTCGAGAAGGAACGATGACAGCCTCCACATCCACCCCACCGGTGATCGGGTTTGGAACGGCGCTGCCGATACCGGGTGAACCGCAGGACGGTACCGGCGCGCCGGTGGTTTTCACTGACGGGCATCATTTCAGCCTGGCGGAGTCGCAGCGCCTCGATGTAGTCGCCGACAACGCGACCGGCCCGCTGTCGGTCATCCTGCAGGTTACGAAGCGGTGTGATTTCGACTGCTCGTTCTGCTCGGAGGTTCTGCAGGAGCCCGATCCGACGTTGGCCGAGCTGGAGCGGATGCGGGACAACCTGGCCGGGGTGCCTCGGGTGTTCCTGTCGGGCGGGGAGCCGCTGCTGCGCCGGGATCTGGTCGACGTCGTCGACATGTTCGCCGGGACCGTCATCGGGGTTCCCACCAACGCCACCCGCGGCGTGCGGCAGGCGCGTCGCCTGGCCGGCAGGGTCTCGTTCGTCACGGTCGGGTTGGAAGGTCCGCGGGCGACGACGAACCGGGTCCGGGGCCGACTACGACAGGGTGATGGCCGGGGTGCGGGCGTTCCAGGAGGCCGGTCTGCCGTTGTCGCTGTCCGCCGTGGTCTACCGTTCCACGCTGGCCGCGTTGCCGTTCACCTACCAGATCGCCGATGTGCTGGATGCGGGCAAGCTCAAGCTGATCCTTCCGCTGCGCAAGGGCAATGCGCTCGATCTCGCCGACCATGAGTTCATCACTCCCGGCGAGGCCGCCGCCGCGTTCGACCGGCTGAGCGAGCTGCGCGCGGTTCACGCCTGGCGGCCGGCGTTGCGGATGACCACATGGACCCCGGCCACCGAAGGCCACATGATCGTCGTCGGGCCGAGCGGGACGGCCAGCGCCTGGCCCGTGTACGACGCCCCCGACCTGGCGGAGCCGCTGGGCAACCTGCTGGAGGAGCCGATCGGCGAGATCTGGCGGCGCCACCGGTTCAAGGCCAACCACTACGCCAAATGCCTGGGCCGCTCGATTCACAGCCTCACCCGGGTCGACCAGCCGCCGACGCGCGCTGTCCCGCTCAGGACCACCGATTCTCAATGAACTTGTCAAGTAGATCTTGCTATGCGGCGGCTGCGGTGAGGGGCGGTGACGTCGGTTGGTAGGGACGGTTGTCGCGCAGCAGCGCCCAGAGGACGTTGACGCGGCGGCGCGCGAGGGCGAGGACGGCCTGGGTGTGGCGTTTACCCTCGGATCGTTTGCGGTCGTAGAAGGTTCGGGACTGGTCGTTGCAGCGGATGCTGACCAGCGCGGAGGTGTAGAAGACGCGTTGCAGGCCGCGGTGGTAGCGGCGGGGGCGGTGCAGGTTGCCGCTGATCCGGCCGGAGTCGCGTGGTGCGGGAGCCAGGCCGGCGTAGCCGGCGAGGTGGTCGGCGGAGGCGAACGCGGCCATGTCGCCGCCGGTGGCGGCGAGGAACTCCGCGCCCAGCAGCACGCCGATGCCGGGCATGCTCAGCAGGGCGGTGGCGTGTCGGTGGCGGCGAAACCGGCCCTCGATGAGCTTGTCGGTCTGCTTGATCTGCTCGTCGAGGGACATCACCGCCTTCGCCATGTCCGCGACGAGCTGCGCGGCGAGCTGCTCGCCGGGCAGGCTGGTGCGCTGGGAGTCCGCGGCCGCCACGACGGCGACGGTCAGTGCGGCGGCGCCGCGGACCTTCCGCGACCGCAGCCACTGCTCGAGTCCGGCCGGGCCGAGCTGGCGGATGGCGGCCGGGGTCTGGACATGGGTGAGCAGGACCAGCGGTCCGTGGTTGGTCAGCTCCAGGGCCCGTTCGAGGGCGGGGCTGATGCCCAGCAGCTGCTCGTGCGGCCGGTTGACGAGGCGGACCCGGTCGTCGGCGAGGTCGCGGCGGCGAGCGACCAGCATCCGCAGCTCGACGATCAGCTCGTCGTCGACGCGCAGCCGGGGCAGGTCGCGGCGCATACGGGCCTGGTCGGCGATGACCGCGGCGTCCTTCGCGTCGGTCTTGCCCTCGCCCCGGTAGCCGTCGGCCGCCCGGTTGACCTGGCTACCAGACAGGTAGAACACCTGCTGGCCCTGGGCGACCAGCAGCGCCAGCAGCAACGCGGCCCCGCCGGTGCTGACGTCGACGGCCCAGCGCACCTGCTCGGCCAACCCCGTGACCCGGCCGATCAGCTCCAGCAACGCCGGCTCGTCGTTGGCCACCCGGCGCGACAGCAGTCGGGCGCCGTCAGTGTCGATCACCACGACATGGTGGTGCTCCTTGCCGATGTCCACTCCGGCCCACGCACGTTCCACCCGTGTCTCCCTGCTTCGACCAGCACGTTGTCCACAGACGACCTCGCCGGCTCATCCCTACGTAGCGATCAGCTCGCAATTCTCAATCAGCGGCCGAGTCGTCGCGGGGGTGCCGGGCGGCCAATCAGAGGAAGCCACACACACGGCAGACGCCTGAGAGCCATACCCGACACCCCTGGGCCCCCGGACCTTACGACCAGCCCGAGCCGACCCAGGGAAGAAGGTAGGGATGCCTGAGGCGACTAACCTGGCCTGGGAGGACACCCCGTTCGGCGGCGCCCGCCGTCCCTTCGCCGAGCGGACCTCCCTGCTCGTCGCCGTCGCCGTCCCCGGCGGCGAGCTGGCTCTGCCGACTGCGGCGGCGGCCGTCTACCTGCGGCTGCCCCGAGGGCAGCTGTTCCGGTCCCAGCCGCTGGCGGTCACCGACACCACGGTGCGGTTCGGCTTCCACGCCGTCGCCGCCGACGACCCGGCGGATGTTCCGGCGGTCGTGTCGATGGTGGACAGGTTGCTCGTCCAGGCCCGGCGCCGCGCGGTGATCCTCGCCGGGCACGGATTCGCCGACGAGCTGGCCCGCCTGACGGCCGCGGCCGGCGGCCGGCCCACGCCGGGGATCACGGCGGTCGCCGCCCGGTGGCAGCACAACCAGCCTGAGCCCGGTACCGCTCGTTTCCTGGACACCGCTCCCGGCCCGCATCCGCCACCGGCCCTGCTGTCGGCGGTATGCGCCGAGCACCGCCTCGTCGGCCTGCCTCCCGACAGTCCGCCCCTGCCCCAGAAGGGACAGGCCGGGCACAGGACAGCGTCGGAGCTGATGCGGCGGGCGGTGGTCCGCGCGCTGGCGATCGCGCTCATCACGGCTCAGGACACCGGCTACTACTGGTGGGACGCCGAGCTGGATCTCGGCGACATGGTCGAGGCCGAAGCCTGGGACCAGCTCCCTGCGGCTGCGGCTGCGGCAGAAGCAGAACCATGATCTTGCGATGCCGCGCAGCCGACCGGTCAGACCACGGCTTCCACGGGCTTCCACGAGCGTGCCTCGCCGTCGTCCGTACTCCTGGAGATCGGTGGATGAAGGAGACAGCCGATGCTGCGTGACTGCCTGGTCGTGGGTGTCGAGGGCACGCACGCCTCCGGGAAGACGACTCTCGCCCATGCTCTGGTCGCCTACTACCGGGAGCGGGGTGTGCACGTCGCCTGCGTCCCCGAGCCGGCGCGCAACAGCCCGTTCATCGAGGAGATCGTGGTGCACGGCCGCGGCGAGTTCGACGTGGAGACCGAGGTCGACCTGTTCGCCGCCCACCTGTCCAACCAGCTGCGCACCGCCCGCCGCCACACGATGATCGTCGCGGATAAGACGATCGCGAACGTCCTCGCCTACGCCTGGCTCGTCCTGCCCGGCGGACCGGACGGACCGCACGGGCCGGTCCTGCGTGCCATGGAGGCCTTCTGCCGTGCCTGGTCGCCGGCCTACGACGTGGTGTTCTACTGCTGCGACCGATTCGAGCAACAGCAGATCGGCGACCCGTACCGGGCGAAGGTGCTCGACATCCAGCCCGCCGCGGACCGTGTGGTGCGCAGCGTCTGCGCCAGCGTCGGCCAGCGGGTCATCGACATCCCGCCGAACATGTCCACCGGCCAGCGGGTCGCCTGGATCGCCGAACGGCTCACCAGCCTCGGCCTCGACCCGACCAGCCGATAGAGCGCCCGCCGACCTGTCATAGAGGAGAGACTTGTCGCCGTGGCATACACGAGCGTCATCGACGTGCTGTTGCTGCTGATCCGCGACAACCAGGTGCTGCTCGCCCTGCGGTCCGGCACCGGATTCGCCGACGGCTGGTGGAACGTGCCCAGCGGGAAGCCCGAGGAGGGCGAGGACGCCGCCGCGGCCATGATCCGCGAGGCCCGGGAGGAGATCGGGCTGCTCCTAGACCGTGACAGTCTCGCGCTCGCCTCCACCATGCACTACCGCAACGAGCGGGAGATCGGCCGGCTCGGCCTGTTCTTCCAGGCCTGGCGGTGGGACGGCGAGCCGGTCAACGCCGAGCCGCACAAGTGCGCCCAGATCGCCTGGTTCCCCCTCGACGCGCTCCCGGACCGCACCTACCCCTACACCCGGATCGGCATCGAGCTGTACCGGACGGGACAGAACTTCGCCGCCAACGGCTGGGAAAGGTAACTGCCGGTATCAGCCAGCTGGGGCATGCCGAATATCGATAGTGAGCGGGTGCGACCCGCCGCTGTGTTCTGCGACCTGTGCGGGCGGCGGATGTACGGCCGGGCCCCACGCGGTGTCGCCTACTACGTCTGTGCACCGAAGCCGGGATACGCCGCGGACGGGCATCCGCGGAACGCGGCCATCTGGGTGCGTGAGGACGATCTCGTCACCGGCGTGAACACGTTCCTGGCCGAGCGGGTGTTCGGCCGGTACCGCGTGGACCTCCTCGACACCCACCTGAAGGCGATCGACTCCACTCGCGTGCGGGACCGGGAACGGCAGATCGCCGCACTGCGCAGGGCCATCGCCGACACCGAGAACCGCAGCAGGCGACTGCTGCGCAACTTCGAGCTGGTGGACCAGCCGGACCAGGACATGATCCGTGACGTCAACGAGCGGCGGATCGCGCTGCGTGCCGAACGGGACGAGCTTCGGCAGAAGCTGGCTGCTCTCGAGGAACAGGAGGCACAGGCACCCAACCCCGAGCTGCTGCGGGCGCTGCCCGTCGGACCGGTCGACCTCGACGCGCTGCCCGACACCCTCTCCCGCCGGCTGTTCGAGGCGCTTCGGCTGGAGATCCGCTACAGCCGCATGACCAACATCGCGACCTGCCGGATCACCCTGACCGGCGAGACCCTCCCCGCCGCCAGCCGCGTCGGCGCCGCCGCGGTCACCACGGTGCGGGACGCCCAGAACAGGATCTACCCAGAGGCTGAGACATTGACGGCACAGGCCACGGAGCCGCTCATG
>JADGHA010000277.1 GCA_019689695.1 Micromonosporaceae bacterium
GGCGGGGCAGGAAGCCCTCGAAGCAGAACCGGTCACAGGGCAGGCCGGACAGGGCCAGGGCGGTGGTCACCGCACTCGGCCCGGGGGCCGCGGTGACCGGCAGGCCGGCGTCGAGGGTGGCGCGGACCAGCCGGTAGCCGGGATCGGAGACGCTCGGCATGCCGCCGTCGGTGATCAGCACCACCAGGGCACCGTCGCGGACCGCGTCCACCAGCTGCGGGGTACGCCGCTGCTCGTTCCCCTCGAAGTACGAGACGACCCTGCCGCTGATCTCGACGGCGAGGTCCCGGGCGAGACGGCCGAGCCGGCGGGTGTCCTCGGCGGCGACCACGTCCGCGGTGGCGAGCAGCTCACGCATCCGGGCCGACGCGTCGGCGGGGTTGCCCAGCGGCGCGCCCAGCAGGACCAGCCGCCCGTTTCCGGCCTCACCAGCCATGATCGGCACCCCATCTCCGCACAGTCGACGTAGAGACAATCCAACGACACGCCGAAGGGCGACGGCGGCCGCCCTCCCGGCCTAGGATCGCGGGGTGAGCGCGGCACCGACGGCCGATACCGACCCCCTTCCGGCGGGCACACCGCCGGTGATCGACGCTGAGCGCAGGCCCGCACCACCGGCGGAAGAGGCGGGCAGCGGCATACCGGCGGTCGTACGGCGCCGGCTCGCGCCGCTCGACGCCCGGCTCGATCCGTACTCGTGGTACGCCGCGGGCCTGGTAACTTTCATCGCCGCGGTGATCCGGCTGCTCAACCTGAGCACCCCCAGAGGCAAGATCTTCGACGAGGTCTACTACGCCACCGACGCGCACAACCTGCTCATCCACGGCGTGGAGTGGGACGACAAGAACAACACCGCGGGCTACGTGGTGCACCCGCCGCTGGGCAAGTGGATGATCGCGCTGGGCGAGCGCATCTTCGGGTACCACGAGTTCGGCTGGCGGATCTCCGCGGCGGTCGTGGGCATCATCTCGGTGCTGCTGCTCACCCGCATCGCGCGCCGCATGTTCGGGTCCACGGTGCTGGGCTGCGCGGCCGGGCTGCTGATGGCCTTCGACGGCATGCACTTCGTGCTCTCCCGCACCGCGCTGCTGGACATCTTCCTGATGTTCTTCGTCCTCGCCTCGTTCGGCGCGCTGGTGCTGGACCGCGACTCCCGGCGCAGGCGCTGGCTGCGGGCCATGGAGGACGGGCTCGACCCGAGCCAGCCCGGCCGGGCCGGCCGCCCGCCGTTCACCTGGCCGGGCAGCGTGCCGTGGTGGCGGCTGTTCGCCGCCGTCCTGCTCGGCTGCGGGCTCGGGGTCAAGTGGAGTGCGGTGTGGTTCGCGCCCGTGTTCCTGCTCCTGATCATCTGGTGGGAGGTGGGGGCGCGCCGCTCGGCCGGGGTACGCCGACCGTGGCGGGACATGTTCCTCGACGAGATCGGCTGGCTGGCCCTGTGCGCCGTGCTGATCGTCGGCACGTACCTGGCCACCTGGTCCGGCTGGTTCGTCACCGACGACGGGTACTTCCGGCACTGGCTGCGTGACACCGGGCACCGGGAGCTGCCGGTGATCGGGGCACTGCAGAACCTCTGGCACTACCACCACGAGGCGTACAAGTTCCACAGCACCCTCACCGCGAAGCACACCTACCAGTCGTGGCCGTGGCAGTGGCTGCTGCTCGGCCGGCCGGTCGCCTTCCACTGGTCCGGTGACGGGCCGTGCGGGGCGCCCAGCTGCGCCTCGGAGGTGCTGCTGCTGGGCACCCCGGCGCTGTGGTGGTCGTTCATCCCGGCGCTGGGCGGGCTGGCCTGGCTGGGCATCAGCCGGCGGGACTGGCGGGCCGCGGCGATCGGCCTGGGCGTGGCGGCCGGGCTGCTGCCCTGGTTCTGGTTCGCCCTCAAGGGCCGGACCATGTTCGCCTTCTACGCCCTGCCCGCGGAGCCGTTCCTGGTGCTCGCCGTGGTCTTCGTGCTCGGCGCCATCATGAACCCGGCACCCGGCTGGGGAGAGACGGCCGCCACCGAGAGCTCCGGCATGTTCGACCGCCGGGTGGTGGGCGCGGTCATTCTCGGCGCGTACGTGCTGGTGGTCGCCGCCTGTTTCGCGTACTTCTACCCCATCTACACCGGCGAGGTCATCCCGTACTCAGACTGGTCGGCCCGCATGTGGTTGGGCGGTCGGTGGATCTGACCCGGCGTCTCGCCGGCCGGGCGGCGGAGCGTCGCGCCGGGCTCAGCTGGGCGGGACCGGCGCCTTGCCCTCGGCCGGACAGGGAGCGAAGTTCACTGGGCCGAACCAGAGGTCACCCGGCCGAGCCAGAGGTTACCCGGTCGCGCCAGTAGACCGGACCACGGAGATAACGCCCTGCCCCACCAGTCCAGCCCAAGCGCCCGTGCCCCTGTGGCCGAGCAGTTGGAGGGCACCCCCGGGGGCCCGGGGGTGCCCTCCGTCAAAGGTGGTGGTACTAACCGGCCGGCGGCGGGGTCACCCGCACGACGGCCCACTGGTTGTGCCAGCCCGGGGAGACCAGCTCGAAGCTGACCCCGAGCCGGAGACTGCCCGGATCCCCGGTGCCGAGCGTGCCGACTCCCGGTAGCTCGACGCCGAACAGATCCTTGACGGGCTTGCCGTTGCCATCGACGATCCGCACCGAGTACGGCTGGCCGTCCTTGGACGGGATGACCGTCGACGCGTCGGCGTCCCGGTGGAACAGCGGCGCCTCGGGGTCGATGTCCGGGCGGTACTCCAGGCCCGGGTACCAACCCTTGCTGTCGTCGAACTTGGTGACGCCCTTCAGCTTGGGGAACTTCGTGCAGTAGGCACTGAACGGCTCACCGGGCGCCTCGAAGCAGTCGGTGAACGCGTAGGTCTTGCCGAAGGTGAACGCCGCGTTCGACGACTGCGGCCGCGACGGCAGGTTGTTCAGCGCGGACGGGTCCTTCTCCGCCGCCTTGCCCTTACGGCGCAGCGGGTCGAAGTGCGAGTCCACGATGAGGAGCCCGCCCTTGGCGCCGTAGCTGGGCCCGGCGCTGAGGTTGGTCAGTACGTGGTTGAGGTTGCCGTAGGTGGTGTCCCGGTACCACACGAGCATGCCGGGCGCGTTGTACGGCACCCGGGTGACGTTCCACGCGCCGTCCCGCAGGTAGTTCGTCTGGTACGCGTACTTCAGGCCCTCGTCGAAGCCATCGTGGTTGCGCCACTCGGCGAGGTAGTACTGCGCGTTGTTGAACACACCCGGGCTGGTGGCCCAACCGGTGCCGGTCGTGCTGGTGAACGTCGTCACCTGCGGCGTCCAGCCGTTGGCGCCACCCTCCACGTCGTCGGTCCACACCGTGTTGCCGTCCGCGGTGACCGAGAAGTCATCGGCGAACCAGCCGGTGTCCTCGAACGCCGCGTCCGTGGCGTAGCGCAGCCGCAGCTGGATGCTCTGCCCGGCGAACGGGGTGAGATCGACGTAGTCGTGCCGGTAGCCACCGCTGGCCCCGGTCAGACCGTACTTCTTGCCGCCGTAGTCGTTCAGCCGGCCGTTCGGGTCCGGGTAGTTGTCGTCCGTGGACACCAGCTCGCCGGCCTCGTTGAAGACCTTCTGCTCAGCCCAGGTGTTGCCACCGTCGGTGGACACCTCGATGAAGCCGAAGTCCCAGTCCTCCTCGATGTGGTAGTTGTTCCACAGCCAGAACCGCACGTCGGAGCCGGCCGGTACATCCAGCGACCGGGTCAGCCGCACGTCGGCCCAGGACTGGTCGTTGCTCGACCACCACTGGTTCTGCCCGCTGTGCGGTACGGAGAGCTCGACCCGTTTGGTGGGCAGGTTGACCCGGATACCGTCCTCGGTACCCACCGGGGTACGCGAGGTCTGGCCGAGCTTCACCGTCCGAGCCGCGTCACCGGGGTTGAGGATCACCGGGTCGGCCCAGCCGAGCACGAACTTGTCCCACAGCCCCATGTGGGTCGGGATGCCCTGGAACACCGGACCGGTGTGCGAGCCGGCCGCCATCAGGTCCCAGAAGTCCACATCCGAGTCGCCACCCGAGCCGGTGTCGTACAGGTCCGGCAGGCCCAGGTCGTGGCCGTACTCGTGGGCGAAGACACCGACCCCGGAGTCTTCCGGCTGCACGATGTAGTTGCTGGCCACGATGTTGGTGCCGGGGATCTGGTAGCCCGGGACGACCGACGAGGAGTGCGCCCAGATAGCGTACGGGCCCTGGGCGCCGCCGCCGCCGGACTTGTCCTCTCCGGCGTGCACCAGCACCAGGTGGTCGATGACCCCGTCCGGCTCGAGCAGGTTGCCGTCGCCGTCCGCGTCGCCCATGTCCTCGATGTCGTAGTCGGCCCACGGGAAGTCCGGCTGCTGCGCGGCGAGCGCGTTGATGGCGTCCGCGATGAGCTGGTCCATCCCCTCCGGGTTGTCCGGGTGGCCGTTCATGTCCTGGCTGGCGCCGGCCACCCACTTGCCGTCGACGAGCTGGCAGGTGTCCGCGGCGTACCAGGCCTCGGAGTGCGGCACCTTCACCCACGGGGTGGCTTCACCGTCCACGGTGTACGCACCCTTGGACATCTCCAGGTACATGTTGTGCATCGTGTACCCGCGCAGGTCGATGCCCTTCTTGCCGTCCGGGCCGCGCAGGTCCGGGCGCACCCGCTCGGTGATGCCGGTCGTGCTGTAGAGCATCTTGTTGTAGAACTCGGACGAGAAGTCCGGCACCCACATGGAGTTGTTGTCCTTGTGGGCGTTCTCGGCCGGGTTCGGGATGTTGTTGTGGAGAGGTCCATTCTGGATGTTGCCGGGCACGCAGTCGCGCTCGTTGACGTCCGGGGTCAGCGCGTCGTCGAAGGTCGCCTGCGGGACCATCACGTCAGTGAAGTCGTCGTTGGCGTTCTCGTTGAACTCGACCAGGATGGTCAGCAGCTTGGCGACCTGCGTCTGGTTGGCCTTCTTGTACCGGATCTGGCGGGGGTTCTTCCCGGTCCGCACGGCCTCCCGCTCCACCTTGGCCAGTCCGCGACCGGCCACCGGGTTGCCCTCGGAGAACTTGCGGTCGTACTCCATGACCGGATCGCGCCGGGACTTCGACCCCACGGCCTCCGCGACGGCGCTGGGGTGCTCGACTTTCGGTTCGACGTAGTTGATGTAGCGGTCGTTCGCCGTCGGGCGGTAGATCGGATGCGAGTCATCAGTCGCTCCGGCTGGCCCGGTCGCGCCGCTGACGGAGACTCCGGCAGCGACGAGAGCCAATACCGACCCAGCCGCGAGCAGCCGCCGTTTTGCAGCGGCTCGCCCAGCTCGATGCACTTTACTCCTCCCCTTCTGCGGATTTCGCAGACATGAAGGCTCATGCTGGCCGATGCGACCGACTTGCGCAAGACAGCAGATGTGGGGTTTCCGGGTGGCGGCGGGGTCAGAATCGCCGCACCGGAAAACGCACCTCGGCGCGCAGGCCCGGGCCGGGGCGGGCGTCCGTCAGCCGTACCTCACCGCCGCTGAGCCGGACCAGCTCGCGCACGATCGCCAGGCCGAGCCCGGCGCCCCCGGCGTCCCGCGCCCGCCCGTCGTCCAACCGGGTGAACCGCTGGAAGACCCGCTCGCGGTCCGCGGCCGGGATGCCCGGCCCGTCGTCGGTCACCGACACCCGGTGGTAGGCGCCGTCGCGGTCGGCCGCCAGGACCACCCGGCTGCGGGCATGGCGCACCGCGTTGTCCACCAGGTTGCACAGGATGCGGTGCAGGGCATCGGGATCGCCGGTGGTCCACAGTGGCTGGTCAGGACGGACCACCGAGACCGGGGGCGACGGGTACCGCCGGGCGACCTGATCGATCAGCTCACCGAGCTCGACCGGTTCGGCGGGGCGCCGCAGCGCGCCCGCATCGCTGGTCCGTGCCAGCAACAGCAGGTCGTCGACGAGCCGGGACATCCGCTGGGTGTCCAGCAGCAGGTCGTCCGCGACCGCCGGCCAGTCGGTGCCGGCGCCGAGCTGCTGCGCCACCTCCAGCTGGGTGCGCATACTGGCCAGCGGGCTGCGCAGCTCGTGCGCGGCGTCCGCGAGGAACTCCCGCTGCCGGGCCCGGGCCGCCTCCAGCCGGCCCAGCATGTGGTTGAGGGTCACCGCC
>JADGHA010000278.1 GCA_019689695.1 Micromonosporaceae bacterium
GCGCGCGCCAGCGCCGCCCGGGCGGCGTTCGCGCCGGGGGCGCCGTGCACCCCGCCGCCGGGGGGCGCCGACGCGCTGGCCAGAAACAGCCGGTCGACCGGCGTGTCCGCCCGGCCCAGTCCGGGCACCGGGCGCAGGAACAGCTGCTGCTGCACGGCCGAGCTTCCGCCGCCCACCGCCCCGCCGACCAGGGCCGGGTTCTCCTCCTCCAGCTCCACCGGGCCGGCCACCCGGCGGCCCACCACCAGCCGACCGAATCCCGGCGCATGCTCCTCCACCGCCGCCTCCATCCGCGCAGCCTGCTCGCGGATGTGGTCCGCATCCCAGTCCTGGCGGCGCGGCAGGTGGGTGTACCCCCACACCGACTCGGTGCCCTCCGGCGAGCGGTCCGGGTCGGCGGTGGTCATCTGTCCGATGAGGATGAACGGGTCCGCGGGCTGCTCACCGCGGGCGATCGCGCCCGCGTAGCGGCTCAGGGCGTTCATGTCGCCGCCGAGGTGCACGGTACCGGCGCCCGCGACCGCCGGGTTGCGCCACGGCACCTTGCCGGCCAGCGCCCAGTCCACTTTGATCGTCGCGGAGTCCCAGCGGAACTGCGCCAGATCGGCCACCAGCCGCGGCGGCAGCCGATCGGTGCCGACCAGGTCCGCCAGCAGCACCGGCGCCGGGACATCGGCCAGCACCGCCCGCCGCGCCCGCCACCGGCGCCCGTCCGCCGCCGCGACGCCGACGGCCACGTTGCGCGCGACCAGCACGCGCTCGACCCGCACCCCGCACTCGACCTGCCCACCGCGGGCCCGCAGCCGGGCCACCAGCGCGTCGGAGATCCGCTGCGCCCCGCCGGCCGGCACCGGGAACCCGTACTCCTGCCCCAGCATCGCCAGCAGCCAGCCGTACACGCCGCTTCCGGCGTCCTCGGGGGACAGATCGGTGTGCAGCGAACACCCGGCGAGCAGCAGCGCCGCCCCTTCGCCGTCGAACAGGTCCCGGCCGAGCTGCCGCACCGGGGTCAGGAACCGGCGGGCCAGGCGCAGCGCCCCGCTCGGCCGCAGCTGCCGCAGCAGCGCCACTCCCGCGCGTACCGGCGGGAACGGCGTGAACACCGCCTCCAGCAGCGGCCGGGAGAGCCGGAGCCAGTCGGCGTACGCGTCCAGCCACCGTTGCCCGTCGCCGGGCGCGAACTGCTCGACGGAGGCCGCGGTTAGCTCCGGGTCCCGGTTCAGCACCGCCACCCGGTCATCGGGCAGCACGTGCGCCAGCACGTCGGGCGCGTGCCGCCAGCGCACCCCGTACTCGTCGAGCCGCAGGTCGCGCAGGGGCTGCGACGCGGTCGCGAAGGGGTAGAACGCGCTGCACAGGTCGCTGAGGTAGCCGGGTGCGGCCAGCTCGGCCGAGCGGACCGCGCCGCCGGGCGTTCCGGTCGCCTCCAGGACAAGCACGTCCCATCCGGCGTCGGCCAGCAGGTTCGCCGCGACCAGGCCGTTGGGCCCGGCACCGACCACCACCGCGTCGGCGGTGTCGACAGGGATCTCCACGCCATGTGACTACCCGGAATCGGACCCGGCGCAACTTCCGTTTCGACCGCCCTGCCCATGGGCACTCACCCCCGCATGTACCAGGTTGAGCAGCTCATCGGGGGCGAATGGGGCATCGGCGGCACGGCGGGCGAGCTGGTCGTGGCGGATCCGGCCGACGGCCGGCCGGTCACCCGGGCTCCCGTCGCCTCCGACGGCGACGTGGACGCCGCGGTCAAGACGGCCCGGCAGCGCGCCTCGCAGTGGGCCCGGACCGCGCCGGCCGACCGGGCGGCGGCGCTGGCGCGGGCCGCCGACGCGGTCGCCGCCGACGCCGAGCGGCTGGCTCTGCTCACCACGCAGGAGATGGGGCGGCCGCTGGAGGAGTCACGGGCCGGTGTCGCCGCCGGGGTGGCCACCCTGCGCCAGTACGCCGAGCTCGGTCCGCTGCACCGGGGCCGGTCCCTGGCCGGCGACGACGGCGCGGTGGACCTGATGGTGCACCAGCCGCGCGGCGTGGTGGCGGTCATCACACCCTGGAACGACCCGGTGGCTGTCTCATGTGGACTTCTCGGCGCCGCCCTGGTGACCGGCAACACAGTGGTGTACAAGCCCAGCGAGCGCACTCCCGGCACCGGCCACGCGCTGGCCCGGCTGCTCGCCGGCGAGCTGCCCGCCGGCGTGCTCAACCTGCTCTCCGGCGGCGGCCGGGTGGGCGCGCGGTTGGCCGGTCAGGACGTCGACGTGGTCGCCCACGTGGGCTCCACCGCGACCGGCCGGTCCATCGCCGCCGCATGCGCCCGGACCGGTGCCAAGGCGGTACTGGAAAACGGCGGCAGCGACCCACTCATCGTGGATGCGGACGTCGACCCGTACTGGGCCGCCGAACAAGTGGCGGTCGGCGCGTTCAGCAACGCCGGCCAGATCTGCACCGCGGTGGAACGGGTCTACGTCCACCGGGCGGTGGCGGCCTCGCTGCTCGAGGCACTGGTCGGCCGGGCGGCACAGCTGCGGGTCGGCCCGGGCACCGATCCGAAGACCCAGATGGGGCCGCTGGTCGACCTCGCCCACCGCGACCTGGTGCACGGCAAGGTGACCGACGCGGTGCGCCGCGGCGCCCGGCTGCTCTGCGGCGGCACGGTGCCGCCCGGGCCGGGTTCGTTCTACCCGCCCACGGTGCTCGCCGACTGCGCCGATGACATGCCGCTGCTGCGCGAGGAGACGTTCGGCCCGGTCGCCCCCGTGGTTGAGGTCGACACGTTCGACGAGGCGCTCGCCCGGGCCGGCCGCTCCCCCTACGGGCTGGCCGCCACCGTGCTCACCGGTTCGATGGCACACGCCCAGCGGGCCTGGCGCGAGTTGCCGGTCGGCACGGTGAAGGTGAATGCGGTGTTCGGCGGGGCGCCGGGGGGCGCGGCCCACCCGCGCCGGGGCAGCGGCCACGGCTTCGGGTACGGGCCGGAGCTGCTGGACGAGCTGACCGTGACCAAGGTCGTGCACCTCCGGCCCGCGGCGGCGCTGGCGCCGGAGCGCTCGTAACGGAGCTATCTCTAGAACGTGCGCTGGTAGAGCGCGCAACCGCGGCAGACCTCCGGTGGGTCGCCGCCGCCGGCCAGCCGTTGCCGGAACCGCGTGTACGCCGGGCCGTGCCAGATCTCCGGAAAGCTCTGCTCCCCCAGCCGGCCCAGGTTGACCCGGTCGTCACCCATCACCATGCAGCACGGCTGCACCACACCCTGGCTGGTGACGTACGCGCTGTCCCATGGCCAGGTGCAGCCCGGTCCATCGTGGACGGCCGCGGCCGGCACCGCGACCAGCCGCGGCAGCCGCAGCTGGATGCCCCGCCCGCTGGCCTCCGCACGGGCCGCCGCGAACGCCTCCTCGGCGGCGGCCCGGTCCTCGCCGGTCCACAGTGCCTGGTCCTCGGCGTACTGGCGGATCTGGTGGTACTGCCCGGCCGGATCCGCGTCGGAGAAGGTGTGCGAGAGGTTCTGCACCCACAGCTGGTCCACGCCGACGCCGGCGAGCAGCCGCACCAGCGCGGGCAGCTGGGCCACGTTGCGGCGCATGGCCACGAAGACCACGCGTATCCACGGGTTGTCCCGCCCGGCGGCGCGCTTGGCCGCCACCAGCCCGGCCAGGTTGGCCATTACGGTGTCGAACGACGCGCCGTCACGGATCGCCTCGTACGTCCCGGCGTCCGCGCCGTCCAGCGACACGTGCAGCCAGTCGAGCCCGGCATCCAGCAGCTCCTCGGCGCGGTCACGGCTGAGCAGCGTGGCGTTGGAGTTGAAGCCCACCGTCACCCGCCGGGCCTTCGCGTACCGAACCATCGCCAGCAGGTACGGCGACAGCAGCGGCTCGCCCAGCCCCTGCAGGGTGAGCCGACGCAGGGTGGGCACCTCGTCCACGATCTGCCGGAACAGCGTCTCGGTCATCGCCCCGGCCAGCTTGTTCACCGGCGGCCGGTACCTGACCAGGCACATCGCGCAGCGCAGGTTACACGCCGAGGTGACCTCCAGCTGCAGGGAATCCGGCAGCGGCGGGCGCAACTCCACCATGCCGGCCGGATACCCGCACCAGAAGTGGACAAACCCCGTGAGCTGGCAAACCGGTACCGCCGCCGTGGCGCACCAGGCCACCTGCTCGCCTCACGCGCCGAGCGCGTCGTCCGCCAGCGTGTCGTCCGTCAGCGCCCGGCGCAACTGCCGCAGCGACGAGGCGAGCAGGCGCGAGACGTGCATCTGGGAGATGCCGACCTCGCGGGCGATCTGCGTCTGGGTCATGTTGCCGAAGAACCGCATGACCAGGATGCGCTGCTCCCGTCGGGGCAGGTCCGCCAGCGCCGGGCGCAGCGACTCCCGGTCCACCACCCCCTCCAGGTCACGGTCCTCAGTGGCGAGCCGGTCCGCCACCAGGGTGCCCGCGTCCGGGTGGACCGGGTCGGACAGCGAGCCCGGCCGGTAGGCGCCCGCCGCCGCCTGCGCCGCGAGCACGTCCTCCTCCGGTACGCCCAGCTGCCTGGCGATGTCCACCATGGACGGGGTGCGGCCCAGCTCCTGAGTCAGCTCGCAGATCGCGCTCTGTATGCTCAGCCGCAGCTCCTGCAGCCGACGCGGCACCCGGATCCGCCACCCCCGGTCGCGGAAGTAGCGGCGCACCTCGCCCAGGATGGTGGGTGCCGCGTAGGACACGAACTCGGTGCCCCGCGACGGGTCGTACCGGTCTACGGCCTTGACCAGCCCCACCGTGGCCACCTGGTCGAGGTCCTCCTGCGGCTCGCCCCGGTTGTGGAACCGGCGGGCGAGGCCGGTGGCGAACGGCAGGCTCAGCTCGATCGCCTCGGCGCGCAGCTCGGTACGCTCCGGCGCGTCCTGGGGCAGCTGGCCCATCACCCGCAGCAGCACCTGGGTAGCGTCCTCTGTGGGCCGCTCCCCGTCGCCGGCTGCCGCCAGCGTCTGCTCCACCGTGTCGTACGCGCCCAGGCTCTTCGCGACCCCGGTCATCTCAAGCACCCGCAGGACGATGCCACGCGCGGCGACCGCGTGCAGCGCGCCGTCGCGGTGCTCGGCCCGGTCGCGGACGTAGATGAAGACCCCGATCGCGGTGCAGTCGATCACGTCCACGCCGGAGAGGTCGACGACCAGCCGCCGGGCGCCGCCGGCGAGGCGGTCGAGCAGCACGGAGCGCAGCCGCGGGGTGGTGGCGATGTCGAGGCACCCCTGTACCGCCACGAGATCCGTGTCACCGGTCCTCCTGGTCTGCAGTTGCGTGGCCTGCACAACTCCCACCCCTCTTCCGGCGTCTGGCGGTCAGTCGCGCAGCCGGGCGCGGTCCACCTCACGGTCGGGGAACCTCTGCAGGTACTCGGCCTCCAGCTCGGCCATCCGCCGGGTGTGCTCCACCAGCGCGTCCTCGGAGCCGTGCCGCAGGGTGTCGTTGCGGGTCCGGTGCACACTGGCCAGCTCGCGCAGCAGGTCGTCGTCGCTCAGCTGCTGCGGTGGCACGCCCCAGTCCGGGACCTGATCGGTCTCCACTTCATGCATCCGCTTCTCCTGCCCGTCGCCGGGCGCGGCTAAACCCGCCGCGGTTTCGCCCCGCAGTGCACGGGTAGTCCTCCCGACATGGAACGAGGGAACGCCAAGCACGGCCCACGCCTCGACGACGAGATGGCCAAGGAGGTGGAGGGGCAGCTCGAGGGCGGCCCCGCCGGGTCCCGCGCCGAGCCGTGGCACGAGCCGGAGCCGGCGGGCGAGGACCAGCCGCAGTCGACGGCGGTGCCGGACGGGCCCCGCCGCGGCGGTGCACCCGCTCCGCTCACCGGCGAGGACGTGGAGGCGCGCAGCCAGCTCGGCCGCTACCTGCCGCGCTCGGTGCTGCCCGCCGACCGCGGGCGGCTGCGCCAGGCGGCGGAGGAGATGAACGCGCCGGACGCGGTGCTGCGGGAGCTGGCCGCGCTGCCCGAGGGCCAGCAGTTCCGCACCGTGTCGGAGGTCTGGGCGGCGCTGGGTCACCACAACGAGGAGCACCGGTGGTGACAGCGAGGGCGGGCCGTCGCGACG
>JADGHA010000279.1 GCA_019689695.1 Micromonosporaceae bacterium
GGGGGGGCCGGGCCCCCCGGGGGGCGCGGGCCCGCCGGACGCTACCTGAGCGGTCGGCGCGGGTCAGGCGGGGATGCCGTTGGTCGGCGGGGCCTCCTGCAACGGGGTGGACTCGGTCACCGGGCCGGTGCCGTCGTCGGTGGTGTAGAGCGGTCCGAACGCCAGCTGCTTGCCACCCTTCACCTGGGCCATCTGCATGCCGCCGTAGCCGGAGTGGTCGTCCGGGGAGAACCGGAACTGGGACACCCCCGGGCCGGTGAAACCGCCCTTCTCCACCGCGTCCACGATGCCTTGCCGGGTCAGGTCCTTCCCGGCCGCCTTCAACGCCTGCACGAACAGGTAGCCGACGGCGAACCCGTAGATCACGTTCCCGTCGAGCGCCGCGTTGCCGTTGTACTCCTGATTGAGCCGGGAGAACAGCGCGATCCACGGGTTGGCGGTGTCGAAGACCGAGGGCAGGTACCCCGGGCTCAGCATGCCCTCCAGCAGCGGGGTGCCGGCCGACTTGAGCAGGCCCGCCAGCGTCGGGTAGTCGCTGCCCACATTGGACACCACCCATTGGGTGTGGAAGCCGATCTGCGCCGCGGTGCCCATGGCCAGCGCGGTGAACGCCGGTACCGTGAAGCTGATCGTCACCTGGCAACCGGCCGCCTTGAACGCGCCGATGGCCGGTGCCACGTTGGTGTTGGTGACGTCGTAGGTCTGGCTGCTGGCGATCGCGTCCTCGCCGAGCACCGTCTGGACCCCCTTGAGCCCGTCCGCGCCGAAGTCGTCATGCTGGCCGAAGACGCAGACCTTCTTGCCGGCGAAGTTGGCCTTCACGTAGTTGGCGATGATCTTGCCCTCGATGGTGTAGTCCGGCTGGAACCCGAAGGTGTTGGGGTACTTGTCCGGCTGGTTCCAGGTCCGGCTGCCGGAGGCGACGAACAGGTCGGGCACCTTGTTGGTGTTGAGGAAGTCGAGCACGCCGGTGTGCGTCGGTGTGCCCAGCCCGTTGAGGATGGCGAACACCTTGTCCTGCAGCACCAGCTGCCGCACCACCTGCTGCGTGTTCGCCGGGTTGTACCCGTCGTCCATCACTTTGTAGGTGATCTTCCGGCCGAAGACCCCGCCGTTGGCGTTGACGTAGTCGAAGTAGGCCTTGGTGGCGGCCGAGATCTTGCTGTACCCGGCGGCCGCGGGGCCGGTCAACGGCTGGTGCGTGCCGACCACGATCTCGGTGTCGGTGACTCCGGGCACCGACCCGCCCGACGACCCGCCGCCGGAGTCACCGCTGCAGGCGGTCATCGAGGCCACCAGCAGACCGGCGGCGACCACGGACAGCTGGGGCAAGAACTTGCGGTACATGTTTCAACACCCCTTTCAACAATCCTTGTACGCCGCCCGGCGCGGCGATCATCACGACGACCAGGAGGAGACCGAAGATCGCCAGCGGCAGGTTGCCCGCCAGTCGCTGGCGCAGGTCGGGGGAGAGCGTGAGGTCGGCGGTGAACGTGTCCACCAGCCAGGGCAGCAGCACCAGCAGCAGGCTGCCCCAGACCGCGCCGGCCAGGCTGCCGAGGCCGCCCACCACGACGGCGAGCAGCAGGTTGAGCGAGAGGGTCAGCGCGAACGCGCTCGGCGAGACGCTCTGCGCCAGGATGGCGAACATGGCGCCGGACAGGCCCGCGCAGGCGGCACTGACCACGAACGCGAGCACCCGGGTGCGGGCCACCGGGATGCCGGCCAGCCGGGCAGCCACCTCGTCGTCGCGGACCGCGCGCAGGGTACGCCCGAACCGGCTGCGCATCAGGTTGGCCAGCAGCAGCATGGTGAGCACCGCGGCGGCCAGCGCCAGCCAGGCCTGCCAGCGCTCGAACGGGAAGTCCGGGCCGAGGGCGGCCGGTGGCGGCAGTAGGTAGACGGACAGGCCCTGGTCGCCGTGGAGGACGCCGCCGAAGAGCGTGGCCAGCGACGGCACCGCCACCGCCACGACCAGCGTCAGCCCGGCCAGGTACGGCCCGTGCAGCCGGGCCGCGGCCACGCCCACCACCGCACCGAGCGCGGTGGCGGCGGCCACGCCGGCCAGCACCGAGACCGCCAGTGTCCACTGTGCGCTCACGCCCCGGTCGGCGAGCTCGTTCTGCACCAGCGCGACCGGGTACGCCCCAAATGCCATCAGCGCGCCATGCCCCAACGAAAGCTGGCCGTTCACCCCGATCAGCACGGTCAGCCCGGCGGCCGCGCAGAGGTAGGCGGCCGCGGTCGCGAGCTGGTAGTCGCGGAACGGGTCGAGCAGGTAGGTCAGTGCCAGCAACAGGGCCGCGGACACCGCGGCGATGCCGAGGTTCCTCATACTCGCCTCGCAGTGGTGCCGGAGAACAGGCCGCCGGGTCTGACCAGCAGCACCGCCACGAGCAGGCCGAGCACGGCCAGCGGCGTCGCGGCGCTGTCCACATAACCGCCCACATAGGACAGCACCAGCCCCACGACGAGCCCACCCACCACCGCGCCGGCCGGGCTGTCCAGCCCGCCGACCACGGCGGCGGTGAAGGCGGAGACGAACACCAGGTCCATCGCGGTCGGGTGCAGCCCCAGCCCGGTGGGCAGCACCAGCAGCCCGGCGAGCGCCCCGACCAGCCCGGCCAGCGCCCAGCCGAGGGTCAGCGTGCGAGCGACGTTCACGCCAAGCAGCCGGGACACCATGGGCTCGAAGGCCGCGGCGCGCATCCGCAGCCCGGTCGCGGTGCGGGTGAACAGCGCGGCCACGGCCAGCATCAGCACCAACACCGCGCCGAAGACGAACAGGTCGTATCGGGAGACCACGGGAACCCCGGCGACGGTCATCGCCACCCTGCTGAACGGCGCCTCGGCCGGCCGGTACTGGTTGCCGTAGATCATCCCCAGCACCCCCTGTCCGAACAGGACCAGACCGAGCGCGACGATGACCGCGTTGAGCGGTGGAGCGTGTTCCACCCGGCGCATCACCGCCAGCTCCACCACGGCGCCGAGCACCAGGCCACTGGCGAGCGCCACGATGAAGCCCACCCAGTACGACCCGGTCGCGTTGCTGATGCTGTACGCCAGGTACGCGGTGACCACGGCCATCACACCCTGGGCGAAGTTGATGATGCGGGTGCCGCGCCAGATGAGCACCAGCGCCAGCGCGAATGCCGCGTAGACCGCGCCCCGGGACAGCCCGTCGACGGTGAGGAAGACGAAACGGTCCACTGTAGGCTCTCCTCTCCGGACCCGAGGTACGCGTGTCAGAACCCGAGGTACGCGTGGCGCAGTGCCGCGTCGTCGGCCACCTGCGCGGCCGGGGCCGCAGTCACCACCCGGCCCAGTGACATCACCACCGCCTGGTCGGCCACGGACAGCGCGCTGCGCACGTTCTGCTCGACCAGCAGCACCGCCAGCCCGGTGTCGTCGCGCAGCTGGCGCAGCAGCGCCATGATCTGGGCCACCAGCCGCGGCGCCAGCCCGAGCGAGGGCTCGTCCAGCAGCAGCAGCCGGGGCCGGCCCACCAGCGCGCGGCCGAGCGCGAGCAGCTGGCGCTCGCCGCCGGAGAGCAGGTGCCCCGGGTAGCCCCGGCGCTGCGCGAGCGGCCCGAACAGCTCGTACATCTGGTCGACGGCCTGCCGCAGGGCACGCCCGCCGCCGCGCCACAGCCCGCCCAGCCGCAGGTTCTCGTCGACGGTGAGCTCGGCGATCACCCCGCGCCCCTCCGGGACGTGCGCCACGCCTCGCCGCACCAGCTCGTGCACGGGCAGGTCGCGCAGTTCGGCGCCGTCCAGGACGATCCGGCCCGCAGCCGGCCGGACCAGCCCGGACAGCGTTCGCAACAGGGTGGTCTTCCCGGCGCCGTTGGCGCCGAGCACGGCGCAGATGGTGCCGGCGCGCACGGTGAGGTCCACCTCGTGCAGGACCGGGACTCCGTGGTAGCCCGCGGTCAGGCCGGTGACCTCGAGGAGCGCGCTCATGGCTGCGACACGCTCGCCTCGCCCGCCTCGGTGCCGAGGTAGGCCTCCGCGACGGCCGGGTCATCGCGGATCTTGTCGGGTGGGCCGGCGGCGATGACCCGGCCGAAGTCGAGCACCACGATGTGCTCGCTGACCTGCATCACCAGATCCATGTGGTGCTCGACCAGCAGTACCGCGCACCCCTGGCCGGGCAGGCCGCGGATGAGCGCGGCCAGCTCGTCGACGTCCTCGCCGCCCAGCCCGCCGGCCGGCTCGTCGAGCAGAAGCAGCTTCGGCCGGCTCACCAGCGCGCGGGCCAGCCCCACCCGCTTGCGCAGCGGGTAGGGCAGGCTGCCCGGCATCCGGTCGGCCTGGTCTGCCATGCCGAGCTGGTCCAGGCAGGCCAGGGCCTGCTCGCGCAGCGCCCGCTCGTCGCGGGCGCTGCCCGGCAGGCCCAGCAGTCCCTGGCCGAATCCGGCCCGGGCGAAGCGGGTGGCGCCCACCATCACGTTCTCCAGCACGGTGAGGCCGGCGAACAGCCCGTCGCCCTGGAGGGTCCGGGCGATGCCGAGCCGGGCCAGCCGCTGCGGCTTGGGGCGCAGTGGCGCGCCCTGCCAGCTCATCGAGCCGGCCTGCGGCCGGACGAAGCCGCACACGACGTTGAACAGGGTGGTCTTACCGGCGCCGTTGGGGCCGATGATCCCGACCACCGTGTCGTCAGGTACCTGCAGCGACACGTCGTCGAGCGCCACCAGTCCGCCGAAGCGGACGCCGATCCCGCTGAGCACGAGACCGCCGCGCTGCACGGCCCAAACTTACAGTGGTAGTTATCTCCGCACCAGACCCCGCAGGTGCAAAGTGGATAACGAACTGGCAGCCCTGGAGCGGGCGCCATAGACATCAAGCGATCTGAGCGTCCGGGCACCGCCGAGCGTGCTGCACGGTCGGCGCGAATGCCTACGCCAAGGGTGAAGCATGACGGCGCGGCGAACGTGAATTGTCTTCGCGACGGCTGCGATCTCCGTACCGGTGGCGGCCGCCGCTGCGGTCCCGGTCATCCCGGCACACATCCCCTTCGGGTCCGCCGCGCAGACCGGCGCACCAGGGTCTTTCCCTGCACCAGCCTGGCAACGGGCCGGCTGGCACCCAGGCCCGCCCGGCGGCGCCCGCGACCGTGCGCGGGACTCGCGGCCGTGGTCGGCCCGGCCGCGCAGGGCAGCACGGCCGGCGAGGTCGAGCGCCGGCCCGGCGGCCGGCCTCTACATTGGACATCGCCGGCGGTAGGTGGCCGGCCGGTCATCAGAAGTCGACGAGCTCGACGGTGAGGGTAGCGACATCACCGGGCTCGAGGGATTCGGCCGTGCGCACCGCGCGCTTGATGGGTAGCACGTACCGGCCGCGCCCGCGGTCCGGAAAGATCGAGGTGGTCCAGGTGCTCCCGCCGAGCGTGACCCGCACCTTCACCGCGCCGAAGCCGCGACCGGGTTCGGCCGCGAGCTCGCGGATCTCCTCGGACGCGGGCGCCGGCAGGCTGACGAAGGTCCAGGTGTCGGCCCGCCTGGCGTCCCAGACCCACAGCTCCGCCTGGAAGGTCACGACCACGCTCCCAGCATCACACGCCCCTACCGGCCAGCGCGTGCCGGGCGATGCGCAGCAGGGTCGGCGGGGTGAGCAGGCCGTCACCCAGGCCGAGCGCCAGCATCGCATCGAAGACGCGCTGGTCGGCGCGGGCGGCTCGGACCGCGCCGTCCACAACCCACGGTCGCTGGGCCAGGCGCGCGGCCAGCCCGCTGTGTCGCAGGTGCCGGCTCAGGGCCTGCCGGAGCGCCGCCGTGTACGCCCGGGCGGCCGTCGCGTCCATGCGCGCGGCCGCCGCGCCGGCCAGTGATCCGGAGAGCACGGCGTAGAAGATGCCCTCGCCGGTGAACGGGTTGACGAGGGAGAGCGCATCACCGGCGAGCAACACCCGCCCGCGGCCCGGCGGCGGCCGGCGCGTGGACAGCGGCAAATGGTGCGCGCGCCACCCGGTCCCGGCGTCCAGGTCGACGCCGGGCAGCAGCGGGGGCCCCCCGGGCCGCCCGGTGGGCCCGGGGGCCCGCGGGGCGCGCCCCC
>JADGHA010000280.1 GCA_019689695.1 Micromonosporaceae bacterium
CCCCGGCCGCTTTGCCCCGCCGGGTCGGCGGCCGTGGGGGGGCCCCGGGCCATGCTCGGGGACCGGGCCGACACGGTGCAGCCCGCCGGCCTGCCCGACCTGGTGACCGAGCTGCTGTCGGCCACCGCGCCCGATGCCGCCGGCCATGGCCTAGCCGCCCAGCCGGCAGACCGGCAGGTCGGGTGACCAGAACGCGGTGTTGTACAGCTGCCGCGACACGACGTCCTTGGTGTTCTCCTCGGCGACCCGATTGGCCAGGCCCAGCGCGGCGAGCAGGACATTGATGCCCTTCGCCACATTGTCGGACAGCAGCAGGCCGACCCCGGCCGCGCCGGTCACGGTGACGGTGACCTGCCGGCACCGGATGAGGCCGACGCTCGAGCCGACCGTCAGCCCGACCGAGGTGACCAGCCGGGCGTACGGGCCGGCGTTGGCGGTCGGCGTGCCGAGCCCGAGGCTGACCCGGATCTCGGTGGTGAAGACGAAGCCGTTCACGCCGAGCGAGATGCCGGTCAACGAGTCGATGAACTTGTGCTGCGAGGTCACCTTGGGCATGCCGACGGTGAGCTTGCCTGACGAGCGCCGGTAGAACAGCGGGCCGTCGGTCTGCCAGTCACCCACCGCCTGGAGGGTGGAGTTGCGGGCGGTGAACGCGGTCTCGGCGAGGAACCGGAAGTGCACGTTCAGGTTCATCGCCACGCCGCCGACGATGACCGGGGCGTTGAGCGAGACCGGAATCTCCACCTTCTGGCTGAGGTTGTCCGACAGCCCGTTCACGCTTCCCGCCTTGATCTGCAGCACGACCTGCCGCAGCCCGCGCAGTTGCAGCTCCGAGTCGCCCACCTCGCCGTCGACGATGCCGACGTCGGCGTCCAGGTGTGGCTTGACGAAGTGGAACCGCATGTCGATGTACGCCTTGAGCCCCTCTCCGGCGTGCTCGACGTGCAGCCAGACGTCGCCGCTGCTGCGCGTCACCGTGCCGGACCACTCCTCGGCGTGCCACGGCGCGGAGCCTTGGGTGAACGGAGGCGGCAGGGACGGGCCGAGCTTCAGCGCAACCGGAGCTGCGGCGAGGTGGCGCCGTGCCGTACCGCGGCTGGCGCCGCGACTGGCCGTGCGGGTCGCGTTGCGGCTGGCGCGACGACTCGTCGTGCCGGTCGCGGCGCGGCCGGCACCGCGGCTCGGGCTCGGTGTGGCGGCGACCGCGCCGGTGCGGCCCGGCAGGTCCGGCACATCCTGCAGTCCCCACCCGGCGAGGTCGAGGTCCTGGCTGGCGTGCAGGTGGCCGTTGCGGATCACCTCGCCGATGCCGACCGGCACCACGGTGACCGCGAGCTGGTCGCCGTCGGGCACCACGCGGGCGACCCGGCCGACCGCGAGGCCGGTGGCGTACATGACCTTGCCGGGCGCCAGCCGGTCGGCGCCCGGAGCAGACCGCGCGACGTACCAGGTAAGACCGTCCGAACTGGCCGAACGGATGGCGGATGGTCCCCCGCCGACGATGACCACGTCGGGCTGGTACTCAACGTCGCCGTGCGGGGACGGGCCGAACCCGTACCGTGCGGCGGCACCGGCCGTGGCCGTAGGCGCCGCATCGGCATGCTCGGACGTCCGCCCGGAACATCCGCCGAGCAGAAGGACGGCCGCCGTCAGCACGGCCGTCCCCCGGCGCCTCATGTCCGCGCCTTCGCGGCCGAGAGCGCCAGGCGCAGCAGCGCGAGCGCGTGCTGCTGGTCCTCGGGGGTGGGCGTCGGATGGACGAGCACCGAGACCCGCAGACTCTGCCGGCCATCGATGACTATGGCATCCGGACCCTCGATCATCGCGTAGTCGCCCAGCTTCGCCACCTTGGTGGCCAGGCCCTGGTCGACCGTGGAGCGGTACAGGTCGACCAGCGGCTTGTGCCAGGTGGTGACCGGCTGCTCCCACTGCAGCGTCACGCCAGGTATGCCGATGTCGGTCGAGTCCAGGATCCACGTGCAGCTACGTCCCGTCTTCGCATAGGCGCCCGGGCTGGTCAGACCGCGTTCCTCGATGACGTGCGCGGCGACGGTCTCCTCGATGGTCGCGATGTCCAGCAGCTTGCACGCCGGGTTGCTGGCGGCGTCACCGGTGAGCGTCGGCTGGCCCGCCGGTACATGCGCGGTGTCCGGCTCCGCTGGCGCCTGCGACGTGGCGTCAGACACCGGCAGGGACGGCGCCGTCGACGGTTGGCCGGCCGCCGTGGGCGTGGCCGCAGCCGCGCCGCTCGGCCTGTCGGCGCTGGAACAGGCGGAGGCAGTCCCGACCGCCACGACGATCAGGCCGACCACAGCGGCACGCCGCGGGTTCACGGCAGCCTCGACACGGCGAGCTTGGCCAGAGCGAGCGAGGCAGCCCGGTCGGCGGCGGCGGCGCCGGTGATGGCGGCGACCACCAGCCCATCCTGACCCGCGAGCACGCCCACCGACCCATCGGCGAGCTGGACCGCGAAGTCGCCCAAGCCGTCGACATGCTCGGCGCTGTTCGCCCGCACCTCTTTCTCGAAGTCGGCGCGCGCCTTGTCCAGCTTGTCGCTGATGCTGGTCTCCAGGGTGACGACCACCTGGGGCTTGTCGGTCTTCCCGCTAGCGACGTCCCAGAGGCACATGTCGGCCGTTCCGGCGTACGTGCCCGGTGTCGTCTCGGCCTCCATGAAGGTGACCTTTGTGGACAGCGCCTGCTCAATCTCACCGCTGGTCAGGAGCTTGCAGGCGGCGTCCTGCGAGGTTTGTGTGCCGGCTGATGCGCCGACCGTGACCTGGACGCCCGGCTGGTCTGTCGTCGGTGGATGCCCGGCAGGGGCGGTCCCGGTCTCCTTGCCGGAGCTGGAGCACGCCGCTGCGGCGGCGCACACACTGAGGATGGCGATGAGCCCAGCGAGCCTGTTCATGCCGGGCATGGTGGGTAAGCCCGCCAAAGAACCGCCAAACGCGGGCTTAACCGAGACAGTTTGCGGGCCCGACCGTCATGAGCAGGGGCCCGGCCGTCATAACGCAGGTAGCCCGGGAAGTCGCACCCCGGGCTCCCGCAGATCCCTCGCTGAAGCGGGCCGCGACGGACGACGTGGAGCTCGTCGACCCGACGCGCCGCTCCGGTGGCGACTGAAGCCGGTCAGTACTCGTAGAAGCCGCGGCCGGTCTTGCGGCCGAGATCGCCCGCGGCGACCATCCGCCGCAGCAGCTCCGGCGGGAAGAACTTGGCGTCAGCAGTATCGGTGTAGATGTTCTCGGCGGCGTGCAGCAGCACGTCCACACCGGTCAGATCCGTTGTCGCAAGTGGACCCATCGGGTGGCCGAAGCCGAGCTTGCAGGCGGTGTCCAGGTCCTCCGGCGAGATCACGCCGGACTCCACCAGCTTGACCGCCTCCACCACCAGGGCGGCGATCAACCGGGTGGTCACGAAACCGGCGATGTCCCGGTTGACCACGACGCAGGTCTTGCCGATCTCCTCGGCGAAGGCGCGCGCCGTGGCCAGCGTCTCGTCGCTGGTCTTGTAGCCGCGCACCAGCTCGCACAGTCTCATCAGCGGCACCGGCGAGAAGAAGTGCGTACCGACCACCGACTCCGGCCGCTTGGTGACCGCGGCGATCTGGGTGATCGGGATGGCCGAGGTGTTGGTGGCGAGGACGGCTTCCGGCCGGCAGATGCGGTCCAGCTCGCGGAACACCTCCTGCTTCACGTCGAGCCGCTCGAAGACCGCCTCCACCACCAGGTCGGCGTCGGCGGCCGCGTCCAGGTCGGTGGTCGGCGTGATCCGGGCCAGGGTCGCCTCGACGTCGCCGGCCGCGATGGTGCCCTTGGCGGCGAACTTCTCCAGCGAACTCCGGATGCTGCCCAGCCCGCGCTGGACCGCCGCCTGGTCGAGGTCGCGCAGGGTCACCTGCCAGCCCGCCTGCGCCGCCACCTGAGCGATGCCCGACCCCATGAGGCCGGCACCGACAACCGCGAGTCGACCCGCCATCTGCCCCTCCTCGTACGCGCTTCGCGGGCCACCCTACCGGCCGGACATGAACGTTGGTTCAGCCGGGGCGCCCCCTCTTCTCGCCGCGTTGATCATGAGGTACGTGGCGACAACCGGCATTCGGTGCCGCTACCCGATCAAGGGAGGGTCAGAAGGTGAAAGCGGGATCGTCAGGGATGGTCGCGCGCTCCACGGTGGCGCCGAGCGACCGGAGATCCGAGACGAAGTCGGGGTAGCCCCGGTCGATGTGGTTGACGTGGCTGACCTCGGTCACGCCGTCCGCGCACAGACCGGCGACGACCAACCCGGCGCCCGCCCGGATGTCGGTGGCCCGCACCGGCGCGCTGGACAGCCGCTCCCGGCCGCGTACCACAGCGTGGTGACCCTCGGTCCGGATGTCGGCGCCCAGCCGGGCCATCTCGCTGATGAACATGAACCGGCCGTCGAAGATGTTCTCCGTGATCAGCGAGACGCCGTCGGCGACCGAGGCTAGCCCGACCGCCATCGGCAGCAGGTCGGTGGCGAACCCGGGGAACGGCAGGGTCACCACGTCGACCGCCGACGGCCGGCGGTCCATGCACACCCGCAGCGAGTCCGGCGTGGTCTGCACCAGGGCGCCCGCGGTGACCAGCTTGTCCAGCGCGATCTCCAGGAACATCGGGTCGATTCCGGTGACCGTGACGTCGCCACGGGTCATCGCCGCCGCGAACGCCCAGGTCCCGGCGACGATCCGGTCGCCGATGGTGGCGTGGGTCACCGGCCGCAGCTCGTCCACGCCGTCCACCACCAGCGTCGGGGTGCCCGCGCCGGAGATCTGTGCCCCCATCTCGGTGAGCATCCGGCAGATGTCCACGATCTCCGGCTCTCGGGCCGCGTTGTCGATCTCCGTGGTCCCCTTGGCCAGCACCGCCGCCATCAGCAGGTTCTCGGTCGCGCCGACGCTCGGGAAGTCCAGCCAGATGCTGGCGCCGCGCAGGCCGCTGGGCGCGGACGCGATCACGTACCCGTGCTCGCCGGTGATCTCCGCGCCCATCCGCTCCAGGCCGTGGATGTGCATGTCCAGTCCTCGGGAGCCGATCGCGTCGCCGCCCGGGTGGGCCACCCGGGCCTGCCCCCGCCTGGCCAGCAAGGGTCCGAGCACGCAGATCGACGCGCGCAGCCGCCGTACCAGGTCGTAATCGGTCTCCACCCGCGGCTCGGCCGGGACGTCGATGGTCACCTGGTCCCGGTCGAGGGACACCTCGCAGCCGAGCCGGCGCAGCACCTCCGCCATGATCAGGATGTCCGTGATCCGCGGCACGTTCGTGATCGTCGTGCGCCCCTCGGCCAGCAGCGCCGCGGCCATCAGCTTCAGCGACGAGTTCTTGGCCCCGACCACGTGCACTTCACCAGCGAGCCGGGCGCCACCCGACACCCTGATCACGTCCACGCCGGAGATCCTAGGTTCCGCTGTCGTGGCTACGCTGTCCGGCATGGCAGCCGTTCACCTCAACCGCATCTACACCAGGGCCGGTGACACCGGCATGACCAGGCTGGGCAACAACCAGAAGGTCGCCAAGACCGACCCACGGCTGGCCGCGTACGCCGACGTGGACGAGTGCAACGCGGCTATCGGCGTGGCGCTCGCGCTCGGCGGGCTGGCGAGCGACGTGCGCGAGGTGCTCACCGCGGTGCAGAACGACCTGTTCGACGTGGGCGCGGACCTGTGCAATCCGACCGACCCTGGGGAGCCGGTCCAGGGCCTGCGGGTCACCGAGGAGTACGTGGCCCGGCTGGAGGGCTGGTGCGACGAGTTCAACGCCCGGCTGCCCAATCTCGACTCCTTCATCCTGCCCGGCGGCACCCCGGGCGCGGCGCTGCTGCACATGGCGCGCACGGTCGCCCGGCGGGCCGAGCGGACGACGTGGGCGCTGCTCGCCGCCGAACCGGAACGAACCAGTACTCTTCCGGCCAAGTATCTCAACCGGCTCTCGGATCTGCTCTTCATTCTGGCCAGAGTGGCGAACCCGGCCGGCGACGTGAAATGGGTCCCGGGCGGCCAGCGGTAGCGATCGACGCCCCGCCCGGCCG
>JADGHA010000281.1 GCA_019689695.1 Micromonosporaceae bacterium
TGCGCCTGCAGCTGGTCGCCGAGCCCGGCGGGCGCATCCGCGCCGAGCAGCAGGGTAACCAGCTCGCCGCCGCCGCCGAGCATGCGGTCCAGCAGGTCGCGGCAGGTCTGGACGAGATCCCTGCCGATCAGGTGCACCTCCCCCTCCACCAGGGCCAGCACGTCACCGGCCTGGCACCGCCCGGCCACGGTGATCGCCTCCCGGACTGCGTAGCAGACCTCGGCGGACCGGCACGCGCCGGCCGCCTCGGCCATCGCGATCACGTCGTCGGCGAAGCGCCGGCTGGGGTCGCGTACGGCCAGGGCGGCGAGCGCCTGCACCGGCGACCGGGTGGGCACCACGCTGACCTGCACGCCCTCGGCCTCCGCCTCGCCGGCCGCGGCGTTGGCCACCGCCTGGGTGTCCGGGTTGTTGGGCAGCACGACAACCCGCCCGGCGCCGGTGGCCCTGACCGCGGCCAGGACCTCCCTTGTGGACGGATTGGGGCCGACCACGGCCACACCCTCGCCGGCGAGCAGCCGGGCCAGGCCGTCCCCCGCGGCCATCACGACCGCGCCCCGGCCATCCGGGTCGACCCGGGGCACCGCCGCGGCCGCGGCTTCGCGCACCGGCGGCAGGTCGGCGCCCACCGGCGGCGGATCGGCCCGCACCAGCGGCGGGTCGGCCGCCGAGGCCGTCTGGTCCTCGAACCGGGTGACCGAGATCCGGTGCGGCCGGCCGGCGGCCACGCCCGCCTCGATCGCCGCCCCGACGTCGTTGACGTGCACGTGCACGTGCCAGGTGCCACCGTCGCCGCCCACCACCACCAGCGAGTCGCCCAAGCTGGCCAGCTCGCCCTTCAACCGGTCCACCGCGGCCGGCTCGGCGTCCAGCAGGTACTGCACCTCGTACCCGTACTCCGGAGAACCGGACTCGCGCGCGGCAGTGACCGGCCGGCGGAGAGTGACGAACGGAGGCGGCAGCTCCGGCGCGACGCCGGTGACCACTTCGACCAGGGCGTCAAGCAGGACCACCAGGCCACGCCCGCCGGCGTCGACCACCCCCGCGGCGGCGAGCACCGGCAGCTGTTCGGGGGTGCGCGCGAGCGCCTCGGCCGCGGCCCGGGCAGCGGCCTGCACCACCACGGCCAGCTCGTCGGAGCCGGTCTGGCGGGCCGCGTCGGCCGCGGCGGACGCGACGGTGAGCACGGTCCCCTCGACCGGCCGGGCAACCGCCTGCCGCGCGGACGCCGACGCCACGCCCAGCGCCTCGGCCAGCGCCCGGCCGCGCACCTGTTTGCCCGAGAGGCTTCCGGCAAGGCCGCGCAGCATCTGGGACAGGATCACCCCTGAGTTGCCCCGGGCGCCGAGGAGGGCGCCCCGGGCCATCAGCGGCAGGACATCGCCCTCGGCGCCCGCCACGGCCTCCTCGGCGGAGGTCATCGTCAGCACCAGGTTGGTGCCGGTGTCCCCGTCCGGCACCGGGTACACGTTCAGGTCGTCGATCTCCCGCTGGTGCCGGCGCAGCGCCGCCAACCCGCTCGCGCACCACCGGCGCAGGGCGGCGTCGTCCAGGCGCTCCAGCACGCCAGAAGCCTACTGGCGCGCACCGACACCGGCAGGTCAGCGCATCGCGCTGGCGACCAGCCGAAGGCCCTCGCGGTAGCTCGGCACGGCCGGCGTCCAGCCCAGCTCCCGCTTGGCCTTGGCGTTGGAGACCCGCATCGAGGTGGAGATGATGGCGTGCAGGTACGGGATGGCCCGGAAGACCCAGCCGGGCAGCCGGCGCGGCCGCGGCGCACCCAGCTCGGCCGCCAGGGTGTCCACGTAGTCGGCGAAGCGCACCGGCTCGTCGTCGACGATGTTGTACGCCTGGCCGGGGCGGCCCTTCTCCAGGGCGGCCACGGTCGCGGCAGCGGCGTCGTCCAGGTAGATGAAGTTGCCGAAGCCGCCGCCGGAGGTGGGCACCGCCAGGCGCCGGCGGCGGACCGCGTTGACGATCATCCGGGTGAAGGCGTCCTGGCCGTAGAAGAAGCCGTACCGCATGGAGATGCCCTCGATCTCGTCGGCCGTGAACACCTGCTCCTCGTTGGAGCGCAGCGCCGCCACGACCGTCCCGAGCGTGCCGGGGATCGGCTCCCCGAACGGCGCGTCCTCGGTGATCACGCGCGGTCCGTGGTCCCGGTAGCCGTACCCGAAGACGATCGACTGGGTGATGAACCGGTGGGCGCCGACGGCCCGGGCCGCCTCCAGCAGGTGCGCCGTTCCGGTGGTACGCAGGGCGTTGGTGCCCAGCCGGGCCTGGCGGATCTTGGTGGTGCCGAGGTTGGTCAGCTGGTGCACGACCGCGTCGGCCGCCACGCCGCGCAGGGCGGCCAGCAGGTCCCCCCGGTCCATCACGTCGGCGACCACCACCTCGGCGCCGGCGTTGCGCAACCGCTCGGCGTTGGCCGCGCTGCGGGTGATCCCGACCACCTGGTGTCCGGCGGCGATGAGCTGCCGGGTCAGTGGCGTTCCGACGGCGCCCGAGGCGCCGGCGAGCAGTACCCTCATGGTTCCTCCATTCCTGGGTCTCACCGGTGTGGACGCGGTACCCGCCGCGGGTGTGACCGCCACCGGTTGTGACGCCCGGCACCCTGCGGACCCACCCTGGTTGGCTGCCCAGCCGCCGGATCAGGTAACCTTCTCGGGTTGCCGGCCGATGAAGCTTGTCGGAGCCGGCCGCAGTGTGGCGCTTCCCGGCGTCGGTGACGTCGGTGATCTGACGAGGAGACTCCCGTGGCCAGCGTGTGTGACATCTGTGGCAAGAAGCCAGGCTTTGGTCACAATGTGTCCCACTCGCACCGGCGGACGAACCGGCGCTGGAACCCGAACATCCAGACGGTGCGCACCCCGGCGGGTGGTGGCACCACCAAGAAGCTCAACGTCTGCACCTCGTGCATCAAGGCCGGCAAGGTCGTCCGCGCCTGAGCCCGGCCCGCCACCGGCCGTGCCGTACCGGTCCCGCCGCCGGGCAGGCCCGGCCGGGCCTCACAGGTCGCGGCCGAGGCTGATGCAGCCCGGGTGATCCCGGTAGTAGCCGAAGTTCGGGATGCGCCGGTAGCCCACGGACTCGTAGAGCCTGATCGCCTCCTGCTGGCGGTCACCGGTCTCCAGCACGGCCCTGCGCCGCCCGTGCTCCCGAGCCGAACGCTCGACCGTGCCCAGCACCGCCCGTGCCAGCCCCCGACCGCGCACGTGCGGCGCGGTGTACATCCGCTTGATCTCCGCGGTCGTGCCGTCCTCGCCGTGGCTGCGCCAGGCGCCGCAGGCCACCGGCTCCCCGTCGAGGTACGCCACGAAGAAGCAGCCGTTCGGGGGCTCGAAGTCTGCCGGGTCCACCGGCGTCGCGTCGCCCTCCCCGTCGCCGTACCGCTCGGCCAGGTCGGCCATCGCCGCCTTCACCAGCAGCTGCGCGTCGGGGGCCAGGTAACCGGTACGCCTGATGTCGAGCCTTTCCACCCGGCAAGCGTACGGCTCACCTGAAGTGGTCCCAGCCGGGCCGGCCGGCGTACGGGCGGCCGTCCACCGTCACCCCGCTCCCCTCGACCACCGTGCCGATCGCTCGCCACTGCGGCGGCAGCGCCACGCCGTCCGGGAAGGTGGCGGCGAGGGCGTGGTCGTCACCACCGGCCAGGATCCAGTCGTACGGGTCGACGCCGAGCGCCGAGGCGGCGTCCCGCATCGGGTCCGGAACCTCGAAGGCGTCGCGCACCAGGTCGATGCCGACGGTGCTGGCGGCGGCGATGTGGCCCAGGTCGGCCACCAGCCCGTCGGATATGTCGATCATGGCGGTGGCACCGAGCCGCGCCGCCTCGGGGCCGGCCTGGTACGGCACCACCGGCCGCCGGTACGCGTCGACCAGCAGTTTCGGCGAGCGGAACCCGCGAGACAGCACCGTGTACCCGGCGGCGGCGTACCCCAGCCGGCCGGCCAGCGCCACCCGGTCGCCGGGTCGGGCCCCACCGCGGAGCACCGGCTGCTCGCCGCACAAATCGCCGAGCGCGGTCACGGCGAGGGTGAGCGTCGGGCTGGCCGACACGTCACCGCCCACCACGCTCGCCCCGACCAGGGCCGCCTCCTCGGCGAGCCCGTCGGCGAGCTGCTCGGCCCAGCCGACGTCCAGGTCGGGTGGGGCACACAGGGCGACCACCAGCGCGGTCGGCACCGCGCCCATCGCCGCCACGTCGGCCAGGTTCGCCGCGGCCGCCCGGTGCCCGACGTCCGCCGGCCGGGACCAGTCCCGCCGGAAGTGCCGCCCGTCGACCAGCACGTCGGTGGTGACCACGACGCGGCCGTCCGGCGCCGCTACCACGGCGGCGTCGTCGCCGGGGCCGAGCAGGCAGCTCGGGCCGCCGGAGAACCGGGCGGTGATGCGGCGGATGAGCCCGAACTCCCCGGTCTCCGCCACGCTCATCGGAGCCCTCCTCCCGGTTGCGCGAGCAGAGCGCGACGCCGACCGATCTCCACAGTCACGGGAATCCAGGTAAGCTCTGCCATCGATTGAGCACGCTCCGTACGGTAGTTTTCACGGGCAAGCCGCTGGCCGCGGCCGAAGTGGTTGTCTGAGGGCTGGCATGCGGGTCGAGCTGATTAGGAGTAGGTCGTGGTCCAGGCGTACATCCTCATCCAGACTGAGGTCGGAAAGGCGCGTGACGTGGCCGCGGCGATCCGCGATATTCCCGGGGTGGTCCGGGTCGACGCCGTGACCGGCCCGTACGATGTGGTCGTGTTGACCGAGGCCCGCAGTGTGGACGAGCTGGGCAAGATGATCGTCAGCAAGGTGCAGCTGGTGCCCGGCATCACCCGCACGCTGACCTGTTCGGTGGTGCACCTGTAGGTGGCCGACGAGGTAACCCGCCAGGCCGCCCGGCTGGCGACCATCGTCACCGTGCCCGTGGTGCTGCTCGTCGGCGTACTCGTCTTCGTCCTGCTCGGGGGCGCGGACGGCGGTGGCGGCGAGGCGGCCGCGTCGCCGAGCCCGCACCCCCAGGCGACCGGGCCGGTCGAGATGCCCACGCGGAAGCTGACCACCCGCCAGGAGACGGTCTGCCGCGCCCTGCTCTCCCAGCTGCCCCAGGCGATCCGGGACCGGGCACAGCGCCCGGTCACCGCCGGCGCCGAGCAGAACGCGGCGTACGGCGACCCGCCGATCACCCTCGCCTGCGGCACCACGGTCCCATCCTTGCCGCCCACCGCCACCGTGCTCCGGCTGGACAGTGTCTGCTGGTACGCGACGACGGGGCCGACCGGGTCGGTGTGGACCACGCTGGACCGGGAGGTCCCGGTCACCGTGACCATGCCGGCCAGCTACGAGCAGCCCGGCCAGTGGGTGATCGAGTTCTCCGCGCCGGTGGCCGCGGCGGTGCCGTCCGCCAAGGCGCCCTACGGCTGCGGCTGACCCGACCCCTCACCCTTCACCGTCACCCGGCTTCCGTCGTCAGCCCGCTTCCGTCGATCTAGGAGTTGTTGGGGGTATAAGCCCGGCAAAACGGGCCCACAACTCCTAGATCGACGATGCGGAGGGCTGGCACGCTGGGGGCTAGCGCTGGGGGCTAGCGCTGCGGGCTAGTGCAGGCCGGTGCCGCGGCGCAGGGCGGTGCGGACGAGCCGGGTGACCAGCTTCGGGTAGTCGATGCCGGTCGCCGCCCACACCATCGGGAAGACCGACGTCGGGGTGAAGCCCGGCATGGTGTTGATCTCGTTGAAGTAGACGTCCAGCTCGGGGGTGACGAAGAAGTCCACCCGGGCCAGGCCGGCGCAGTCCAGCGCGGTGAACACGCGGCAGGCGTACTCCCGGATCTGGCGGGTCACCCGGTCCGGCAGCCGGGCCGGAATGTCGATCTCCAGTGCGTCGTCCAGGTACTTCGCCTCGAAGTCGTAGAACTCGCGCCCGTTCGCCCGCACCTCAGCCAGCACGGACGCCTCCGGCGGCCCGCCGTACTCCCCCTCCAGCACCCCGCACTCGATTTCCCGGCCCACGACCGCGGCCTCCACCAGCACCTTCGGGTCCACCG
>JADGHA010000282.1 GCA_019689695.1 Micromonosporaceae bacterium
CCATCGGCCCCCGCCGGGGCGGGCGCGGGCGCCCGGTGCGGGGTGGGGCGCGGGCGCCGATGGCCGGTCAGCCGACGAGCGCGGTCGCCCGGTCCAGGTCGGCCCGGGTGACGATCACCGAGCCGAACGCCTTCACCGCCTGGTAGTACGTCCAGGCGAGCGAGTAGCAGGCGGGGCGCACCACCGCGGAGTAGGTGGCGCACTTGCGCTTGAGATCTTCGTAGAACGCGCTGTCCAACCGGGACTTGTTCGCGGAGAACTGGTTGACCGCCTTGTAGTTGCGGTAGCCGAAGTCGTGACGGGCGCAGGAGAGCCGGAAGTCGAAGCCGAGCGGGTTGTCGGGGCTGCTGGAGCAGTAGTCGGTGGACCAGTCGAAGCCGTACTCCGCCCAGGCACCTTGGTTGGCGCGGGCGGCGAGCCAGGCGTTCTGACTGGCGGCGCTGGTCTGGGTCCAGCTGGACAGGACGGCGAGCTTCTGCGCGGTGGTGACCGCGGCGGCCGGTTCGGCGAGGCCGAGCACCAGCCCGAGCGTGCCGAGGGTCGCGGTGACGGCGGTGACGAGCAGGGTCCGTAGCCGAGTCAAGGTGGATAGCACCTCCATCCCTGGGAACCCTTGTGGGGTACTCCAGTGTGGAGGTGACTAACCTAAAGTTGTCAATACGTTACGTACCGTGGTGGGCTCGGGGGGCTCTCGTTCCACAGCCGGTCGACGGCGGTCACGAAGTACGTGTACCGCTTGCCGGGCTCGGCGGTGGTGTCCACGAAGGTCTGCTTCCCGCCGCCGGTGGCCCGCACGGTGGCGAGAAGGTGGCTGGCGTCGGCAAAGCCGCAGGCGCCCGGGACCAGGTCGAGGCCGTCGAAGCGGTAGACCGCGTACGACGCGGCCCGGCCGAATGGGCCCACCCCGTCAGCGGTCGGGCGCCAGGTGAGGGTGGTCGCGCCGGACGCGTCGCGGTGAGCGCCGGTGATGACCGGGAACATGAGCGGTTTCGCCGGCAGGTGGGGCATGGCCGGCACCAGCGCCGGGCGGGAGTAGTGCTCGGCGGCGTAGATGTCCGTGGCGCCGAGCCGGTTCGCCTTCACGTCCTTGGCCGAGAAGTGCACGTTCCCGGAGACCAGGTAGTCCTGGTTGAAGGTCAGGTGCCGGCTCATCTCGGCCGGGTCGAACCAGGCCGCCGGCTGGCCCGCCGCGGCGATCTTGTAGTCGGCCTGCCCGATGTAGAGCTGCACCCGGGTGCCGGCGACCACGTCGGACCACCAGGGCACCAGCTTGGCGTAGTCCGCCACGGTGAACCCGATGTTCCAGTAGACCTGCGGCACGATGTAGTCGATCCACTCCTGCTTGACCCACTTGCGGGTGTCCGCAAAGTTCGCCTCGTAGGACTGGGTGCCGTTGGTGTCCGAGCCGAGCGGGTCGCTGGACTTGTTCCGCCAGATGCCGAACGGGCTGATGCCGAACTTCACCCACGGCTTGACCGCTTTGATCTTCTGGCTCATCTCCTGCACCAGCAGGTCGATGTTGTGTCGCCGCCAGTCCGCCTTGGTGGCGAAGCCGGCTCCGTACTGCGCGTACGTGGCGTCGTCGGGGAAGTCCTGACCGGCCGCCGGGTACGGGTAGAAGTAGTCGTCGAAGTGGACCGCGTCGATGTCGTACCGCTCGACCGCGTCCAGGATGGCAGTCTCGACGAACTGCCTCACCTCAGGGATGCCCGGGTTGTAGTAGAGCCGGCTGCCGGGCGCGTTGACCGGGTAGGCGACCACCCAGTCCGGGTGCTGCCTGACCGGGTGGTTGGGCGCGAGCTTGTCGATGTCGGGGCCGGCACCGTCCGGCATGGACACCCGGTACGGGTTGAACCACGCGTGGAATTCCAGGTTGCGCCGGTGCGCCTCGTCGACCAGGAAGGCCAGCGGATCCCAACCCGGATCTTGGCCGCGCGTGCCGGTCAGGTACTCCGACCACGGCTCGTACCGCGACGGCCAGAACGCGTCCGCGGTGGGGCGCACCTGCACGATGACCGCGTTGTGGTTGAGGCGCTGGGCCAGGTCGAGCCAGGCCCGGTACTCCTGCTTCTGCGCCTCGATGCGATCGGGCGACGTCCAGGACGCCTTGCTCGGCCAGTCGATGTTCGTGACGCTGGCGATCCACATCGCCCGGAGCTGCCGCTTGGGCGTCGCCGGGTTGGTCAGGCAGGCGCCGCCGGTGGCGGCGGCGCGGTCCGCGGGGGCGGCGGTCGCCGGTGCGCCGGCGACGGTCAGGGTGGTGGCGAGGACGACGAGCGTCGCGAGCAGGCGGGCGTACGCGGTCATGGGAGAAAACTTTCACCAAGTACGCCCGGAGCGCAAGTAGTCTTCCTACGCCGCTTTCCGCGGACCACGGGCACCGCGGCTGCCGGCTACCGACCCACAGGGGAACCTTCCCCGGGGAGTAGGGCAGCAGCCACCGCCGACGGTGGCCGCCAAGCCCGCAGGGTCGTCCAGCCTAGAGGATGGTCCAGGTGTCGCCGGAGTTGAGCAGCTGCTCCAGCTCCTGCTCAGGGGTGCCGGAGACCTTCGCCTTCGCCGTGTCGAGCTGCGTCTTCACCAGCTCGTCGTAGGACGGGCGCTGGACCGACCGGAACACGCCGATCGGCGTGTAGCGCAGGTCGGCCTCGGGCAGCCGGGACAGCGCGAACGCGTACGCCGGCTCCGGAACCGTGGCGTCGTGCACCACGATCTCCTCCGGCGCCACCGAGGCCGTCTCGCGCACCTCGAGGCCGAACCCGCCGGGTGGGTGTACGACACACCACTGCCCGTCCGCCCCGAAGGTGAGCGGCTGGCCGTGTTCCAGGCGGATCATGTAGTCGTCGCGAGTCTGCGGCTCCTTCAACGTGTCGAACGCGCCGTCGTTGAAGATGTTGCAGTTCTGGTAGATCTCGATGAACGCGGAGCCGTTGTGCTCGGCCGCCGCCCGCAGCACCGACTGCAGGTGCTTGCGGTCGGAATCGATGGTGCGGGCGACGAACGTGGCGTCCGCGCCGAGCGCGAGCGACAGCGGGTTGAACGGCGAGTCGGCCGACCCCATGGGCGTGGACTTGGTGACCTTGCCCAGCTCGCTGGTGGGCGAGTACTGGCCCTTGGTCAGGCCGTAGATGCGGTTGTTGAACAGCAGGATCTTCAGGTTCACGTTGCGCCGCAGCGCGTGGATCAGGTGGTTGCCGCCGATGGAGAGCGCGTCGCCGTCGCCGGTGATCACCCAGACGGAAAGGTCGGGGCGGCTGACCGACAGGCCGGTGGCGATCGCCGGCGCCCGCCCGTGGATGGAGTGCATCCCGTACGTGTTCATGTAGTAGGGGAAGCGCGACGAGCAGCCGATCCCGGAGATGAACACGATGCGTTCCCGCGGGATACCCAGCTCGGGCATGAAGGACTGCAGGGCGGCGAGGATCGCATAGTCACCGCAGCCCGGGCACCAGCGGACCTCCTGGTCGGTCTTGAAGTCCTTGGCGGTCAGCTTCAACGCCACGGGCGCCGCGGGCGCGGTGCCGGCGGGATTCTTCTCAGGCATTCTTGATGACTTCTTCCAACATCGTCTCCAGCTCCGCCGCGGTGAACGGCAGGCCGCGGACCTGGTTGTACGGGATCGCGTCGACGAGGTAGCGGGCCCGCACGACGTGCGCCAGCTGGCCCAGGTTCATCTCCGGGATGACCACCTTGTCGTACCGGCGGAGCACCTCGCCGAGGTTGGCCGGCATCGGGTTGAGGTGCCGCAGGTGCGCCTGGGCGACCGGCAGGCCGCGCTGGCGCAGCGCCCGGCAGGCGGCGCCGATCGGGCCGTACGTCGAACCCCAGCCCAGGACCAGCACGCGGGTCCCGCTGTCCGGGTCGTCGACCTCGACATCGGGCACCTCGATCGCCTCGATCCGGGCCGCCCGGGTCCGCACCATGAAATCGTGGTTGGCCGGGTCGTACGAGATGTCGCCGGTCTTGTCCGCCTTCTCCAGGCCGCCGATGCGGTGCTCCAGGCCGGGGGTGCCCGGGATGGCCCACGGCCGGGCCAGCGTCTGCGGGTCGCGCAGGTACGGCAGGAACCGCCCGTCCGGCCCGTTCGGCGCGGTGGCGAACGGCACCCGCAGGTCGGGCAGCTCGTCCACGGACGGCAGCAACCACGGCTCGGAGCCGTTGGCCACGTACCCGTCGGAGAGCAGGATCACCGGGGTGCGGTAGGTCAGCGCGATGCGGGCCGCCTCCAGCACCGCGTAGAAGCAGTCCGCGGGCGAGCACGGCGCGACCACCGCGACCGGCGCTTCGCCGTGCCGGCCGAACAGGGCCATGTTCAGGTCGGCCTGCTCGGTCTTGGTCGGCATGCCGGTGGACGGCCCGGCGCGCTGCACGTCCACCACGACCAGGGGCAGCTCCAGCGCCACCGCCAGGGAGATGGTCTCGCCCTTGAGCGCCACCCCCGGGCCGCTGGTGGTGGTCACGCCGAGGGCGCCGCCGTACGAGGCGCCGAGCGCCGCACCGGCGGCGGCGATCTCGTCCTCGGCCTGCATGGTGGTGATGCCGAACCGCTTGTGCTTGCTCAGCTCGTGCAGGATGTCCGAGGCCGGGGTGATCGGGTAGGCGCCGAGGAACACCGGCAGCCCGGACCGGACGCCGGCGGCCACGATGCCCAACGCCAGCGCCATGTTGCCGGTGATGTTGCGGTAGGTGCCCGGCTGCATCTTGGCCGGCCGGACCTCGTACCGGACGGCGAAGTCCTCAGTGGTCTCGCCGAAGTTCCAGCCGGCCTTGAACGCCGCGATGTTCGCCGCGACCAGCTCCGGCCGGGCGGCGAACTTGCGCTCCAGGAACGTGAGGGTCGACTCGTACGGGCGGGAGTACAGCCAGGAGAGCAGGCCGAGGGCGAACATGTTCTTGGCCCGCTCGGCGTCCTTCTTCGAGATGTCGTGTGACTCCAGCGCCCGCACCGTCATCGAGGTCAGCGCCACCGGGTGCACGGCGTACCCGTCCAGCGAGCCGTCCTCCAGCGGGTTCGCCTCGTACCCGACCCGGGCCAGGTTGCGCTTGGTGAACTCGTCGGTGTTGACGATGATGTCGGCGCCGCGCGGCAGCTCCGGGAGGTTCGCCTTCAGCGCGGCCGGGTTCATGGCCACCAGCACGTTGGGCGCGTCGCCGGGGGTGAGGATGTCGTAGTCGGCGAAGTGGACCTGGAAGCTGGAGACCCCGGGCAGGGTGCCGGCAGGGGCCCGGATCTCGGCGGGGAAGTTGGGTAGCGTGGAGATGTCGTTCCCGAGCTGCGCGGTCTCCGATGTGAACCGGTCGCCGGTGAGCTGCATGCCGTCGCCGGAGTCGCCGGCGAAGCGGATGACCACCCGATCCAGCTGCCGGACCTGCTTGGCCACCTGAACTGACCTCCTTGCGGGTGCGGCCGGGGCCGCACGATCTGCGAGCCGGTGCGGGAGAATGGTCGCACGTCAATGGTCCCGCCCGCTGTGGTGTGGTACACCTCGAGCCTACGTCGAAGTGGCCCGGCTGCCTGTCACCGGTGCGACGAGCGGATCACATTTTTCAGCACTTTCAACTACTGACTACGTTTTCCCTGAGCCGGCCGGTTCATGGTCGGGAGTACGCTGCCGGTCGTGGGCGGTTACCTGGGCTCCTACGCGACGCTCGGCCTGCTCCTGCTGGTCGGGCTGGTCTTCTTCGGGGTGGCGTTCGGCGCCAACCGGCTGCTCCGCCCGGCGCGCCCGGCCAGCCCCGAGGGCAAGTTCGCCACGTACGAGTGCGGGCTGGACCCGGTCGGCGGGGACTGGGCGCAGGCCCAGATCAGGTACTACGTGTACGCGTACCTGTACGTCCTGTTCGCGGTGGAGAGCGTCTTCCTCTTCCCGTGGGCCGTGATCTTCGACCGGCCCGACTTCGGCATGGTCACCGTCGTGGAGATGGCCGTCTTCGTCGGCGTGCTCGCCCTGGGCATCCTGTACGCCTGGCGTAAGCGCGTACTCTCCTGGACCTGACCACCCCGCCGCCCCTCCCCCCGCGATCTTGCAG
>JADGHA010000283.1 GCA_019689695.1 Micromonosporaceae bacterium
GCGGAGCACCCGCCACAGCCGACCGTGGACGGTTGCTGTTCGAGCAGAGCTGCGCGAGCTGCCACGGACCGGCCGGGCAGGGCACGCAGCGCGGGCCGTCGCTGGTCGGGGTCGGCCCGGCGTCGCTGGACTTCCAGCTCAGCACTGGGCGCATGCCGCTGACCCGCGAGCAGCGCCAACCCGAGCGCGGCAAGCCCGCGTTCTCCCGGGCGGACATCCGGGCCATCGTGGATTACGCCTCCACACTGGGCGGTGGCGGCGGGCCGGCCATTCCCTCGGTCCACCCGACAAATGTCCAACTCGGACAGTCGCTGTTCCTGGACAACTGCGCGGCCTGCCATTCCGCCGCCGGTAGCGGCGGCGCGCTCACCGGCGGCCAGTTCGCACCCTCGCTGGCCAAGGCCACGCCCACCCAGGTGGCGGAGGCGATCCGGGTCGGCCCCGGCCTCATGCCCGCGTTCCCGGACACCGTCCTCGACGCCCGCGAGGTGAACGCCATCGCGGAGTACGTACGCGCGCTGCAGGGCAGGCACACCGACACCGACCGCGGTGGCCTGCCGCTCGGCCGCATCGGACCGGTCACCGAAGGGCTGGTCGGGTGGGCGGTCGGCCTGCTGCTTCTCGTGCTCGTGGTGCGCTGGCTCGGGAGCCGGGCCCGGTGAACGGACATCGGCGGCGGCACATCAGGCGCGCGGAACTGGCGGCGGCCGGCGCCTTCCTGCTCGCCGCGCTCGGCGCCGTGGGATTCGCGGTCGGGTACGCGTTCGGTGCCCAGACCCAGCTGGAGGGCGTCGCGCTGGCGGTGGCCTGCGCCGGGAGCGCCGCCGGCCTGGGCATCGGGGCCAGGCGACTGGGGCCCGCCGGCGGGCACGTCGAGGAGCACGGCGGCTTCGCCTCACCGGAGCTTGCCGCCGAGGCGCTCGCCGACCGGGTGACCGAGCCGGGGCGTGGCTGGCGGCGGGGCGTCCTCGTCCGGCTGCTCGGTCTCGCGGTGGGCAGCATCGGGCTGGCACTGCTGTTCCCGCTGCGGTCCCTCATCGCACCCAGGCTGCCCGGGCCCACGCACACCCTGCGGCACACCCCGTGGCGCTCCGGCGGCCTGCGCCTGGTCGATACCACGGGCCGGCCGGTGCGCGCGGACGAGGTGACCGGAAACGACATCGTGGTGGTGTACCCGGAAGGGCACGTGGGCGCGGGGGACGCGCCCGCGTTCGTGGTCCGCCTGGACCCGTCCCGGTTCAGCGCCCGGCCACCCGCCGCCGGGGTGGGCGGCATCGTCGCGTACTCCCTGCTGTGCACGCATGCCGGCTGCGCGGTCGGCCTGTACGAGCAGGGCACGGGCCAGATGTTCTGCCCCTGCCACCAGTCGGTCTTCGACCTGCTCGCCGGCGCCCGGCCGGTCGCCGGCCCGGCCAGCCGGCCGCTGCCCGGCCTACCGATCACAGTGGACTCCAGCGGGTTCCTGCGGGCGACCGGGGACTTCAGCTCGCCGCCCGGCCCCGGTTACTGGAGCCGGCCATGATCGTGCGGAGGCTGGTGCGCCTGCTGGACTCGCGGCTGCGGCTGTCCGCACCGGTCCGTAGGGCGATGGCCAAGGTCTTCCCGGACCACTGGACGTTCATGTTCGGCGAGATAGCCCTGTACTCGTTCGTCGCGCTCGTGCTGACCGGCACCTTCCTGGCGCTGTTCTTCGAGCCCAGCACGACCGACCGCGTCTACCACGGCAGCTACCAGCCGCTGCACGGCAAGACCATCTCCGCCGCGTACGCCTCCACTGTGGAGCTGAGCTTCGACGTCCGCGCGGGCCTGCTCGTCCGGCAGGCCCACCACTGGGCCGCGCTGGTGTTCATCGGCGCCATCCTGCTGCACCTGGCCCGGATCTTCTTCACCGGCGCGTTCCGCAAGCCGCGCGAGATCAACTGGCTGGTTGGCGTCACCATGCTCACCCTGGCCCTGCTCAACGGCTTCACCGGCTACTCCATGCCGGACGACCTGCTGTCCGGCACCGGGCTGCGGATCGCGTACTCGGTGGTGGAGTCCATCCCGCTGCTCGGCGGCTGGCTGGCGTTCCTGCTCTTCGGCGGGGAGTTCCCGGCCGACCAGACGGTGCCGCGGATGTTCTTCGCGCATGTGTTCCTCGTGCCCGCGGCGTTGGCCGGGCTGATCACCCTGCACATGCTGATCCTGGTCCGCCAGAAGCACAGCCAGTTTCCGGCGCCCGGCCGCAACGAGCACAACGTGGTCGGCTCCCGGCTGTGGCCCAGCTACACCCTGCGCACCCTGGCGCTGTTCGCCGCGGTGCTCGCCGTGACGTTCGCCCTCGGCGGCCTGTTCCAGATCAACCCGGTCTGGATCTACGGGCCGTACGACCCGGCGCGAGCCACCTCTCCGGCCCAGCCGGACTGGTACGTCGCCTGGGAGGAGGGCGCGTTGCGGCTGTTCCCCGCCGCCGACTTCCGGATCTTCGGCTACCTGGTCCCGTCGCCGTTCTTCCCCGGCGTGGTGCTCGGCGCGCTGACCTTCCTGGCGCTGTACGCCTGGCCGTTTTTGGAGGCCCGGGTGACCGGGGAACGTACGGCACATCAGCTGCTGGACCGGCCGCGCGACCATCCGGCCCGGCTCGGTGTCGGCGTGGCGGCGTTGCTGTTCTACTCCGTGCTGGTCGGGGCCGCCGCGGACGACGTCTTCGCCCGCCTCCTCCGCGTCCCGGTCACCAGTCTGGTGTGGACGTTCCGGTTCCTGGCACTGGGGCTGCCGCTGGCCGGCGGGATGCTCGCGTACTATCTGGCTCGCGCGCTGCGCGCCGGGTCCGCCCCGGAATTCGCCGAACTGACCCGCGCTGACCTCCATCGGGGAGCCAAGGACGACCGGGTGCCCGGCGACGGCGACGGCCCGCCGGCGGCCCGTATCGAGGTGTGGCAGGAGTTCGGCCTGGTCTGGCGCTGGCGGTACGTGGAGCCCACCGGCGGCGCGAAGGACCTGGAGCTCACCAGCAACATCGACTACCCCAGCGAGCAGGAGGCGGCGAAGGCCGCCCGCGCCGCCTACCCCGGCGTGCCGATCGGCCCCGGGCGCCCACCGCCGGGTCTCGAGCTGCCGGCCGCGCCGGCCACCCGCCGCCTTGGCGGTCCCCTGGCCCGGGTGTTCCGGCTCGCCGCATGGCTGGTCGTGCTGCGGGCGGTGCGGCGTAGCCGGTCGAGGTGATCGACCGATAGGTGCGGTCCCGTCAGCTGATCGCAGTGCGGAGCCTGGCCGCGCCGAGCCGGCGAGCCCCGACCCGTGGCGTTGGCGGCACGCGACTGCGACCGCGCCAGGCGCATGCCCCGGGTCTGGATGGGTAGGCCGCCGGGGGAGTACCCGATCTGGCACGAGAGGTGGCTCTGGGAGTATGCAAGCGCGGGTGAGGCGCGTCGCGTCGAAGGCAGGCGGAGCGATCCGCCCGCACGTTGCGAATGCTGCGCCGGTGCGGCTGGCGGTCGCCGGCGGTGCCGCCGCCGGCCTGCTCGGGCTGGTCGCACGCCGCCGTCGCGCGTCGCTGCGTGACCAGGTCGCCGTGGTGACCGGAGGGTCGCGTGGCCTGGGCCTGCTCATCGCCCGGGAGCTGGCGGCGCAGGGGTGCCGGCTGGCGATCTGCGGCCGCGACCCGGACGCCCTGGAGCGCGCGCGGGCCGACCTGGCCGGGCGCGGCGCAAAGGTGCTCGCCGTGCCGTGCGATGTGGCCGACCGCAGCCAGGTGGAGGCGTTCGTGGCGCGGACCGTGCAGGCGTACGGCGGTCTCGACATCCTGGTCAACAACGCCGGAACCATCCTGGTCGGCCCGGTCGACGCGGCGGCGGTGGCCGACTTCGAGGACGCGATGGGCGCGATGTTCTGGGGCACGGTGTACGCCACCATGGCCGCCCTCGCCCACCTGCGCGCCGCCCGTCCGGGCCGGATCGTCAACATCACCTCGATCGGCGGGAGGGTCAGCGTTCCGCATCTGGTGCCGTACAGCTGTGCCAAGTTCGCCGCGGTCGGGTTCTCCGACGGCCTGCGCGCGGAACTGGCGCCGCAGGGCATCCGGGTCACCACGGTCGTGCCGGGCCTGATGCGCACCGGCTCGCACCTGCACGCCCGCTTCGCCGGCCGGCCGCCCCGGGAGTTCGCCTGGTTCTCTCTGCTGGCCGGCGCGCCACTACTGTCCATGGACGGCGAACGCGCCGCACGGCGGATCGTCGACGGGCTGCGGCGGGGGCGGCCGCAGCTGACCCTGACACCGGCCGCCCAGGTGGCGACCCGGCTGAGTGGCGCGTTGCCGACGCTCACCGGCCGGCTGGTGGCGGCGAGCGCCCGCCTGCTCCCGTCGGCGCGGCCACCGAGCGGCACGGCGGAGGGGAGCCAGGTGCAGGAGTCGATCGGCCGGACGGCGCTGCGCCGGCTCACCACACTCAACCTGTCGGCCGCCGGCCGCTTCAACCAGGTCCCGCCCGACCGCCACCAGCACAAGGAGCGGGCACCCGGGGGCCGCTGACCGGCAGGCTCCCGGCGGGGAAGGCGGGTACCCGCGACCGGGCTACCCGCCCCGACGACTGTCTATCTGCGACGAAAACGAGCGGGCGTCCGCGGCGCGAGCCACGCATGGCTGCGGTGGAGCTTGTCATGAAACCGTCACAGATCCGCGAAGGTAACGCCAAACGGTATCTCAACGCTGAGGCAGTCCCCATGATCCGGTATCCGCTGGAGGTCACGATGAGCTCCGTCACCCCTGAGCCGGCTCGTGCGGGTCATGTCCCGCTGGTCAAGGTGGTCGTCACCGACGCGCTCGACGCGGCGGCGGTGCCGGCCTTTCGCGACCTGCTCGACGGTGCGCTCGCGCTGCGGCCCGAGCGGCTGGTCGTCGATGTGGCCAACTGCCCGCACATCGACGGCGCGGCCGTGGCGGTGCTGCTGCACGCGCACCGCGAGGTGGTACGAAGCGGGGGCCACCTCGCGCTGCGGGAGGTGCCGGCGCGGCTGCGCGGCGACCCCCAACTGGCCGAGGTCGTCAACGAGCAGCACGGCGTCGAGCGCGCGACAGGCACCGCGCCAGCCGGCGAGTGGTGGTCTGCCGTGTGGGCCGGTACCGGGGCCATCGTGCCGCGGCCGGACGCGGCGGCTGACCCGGCGGGACCGGGGTCCGGTCATCCGGAGACGGTGGCCGGCGCGAACCGAGAGCCGACCACGACTGAGATGGGACAACTTGGACAATGGTCACGCTGACCGACAACGCGATCGGGCTCATCCGCCGGCTCCTCAACCAACCCGGCATGGCCGAGGAGGCAGGCGTCCGCATCGCAGTGAGCGCTAGCCCTCGTTCCCTCTCCGTACGGGTGACGGACCGGCCGTACAACGGTGACCATGTCGTCACCACCTCGGGCGCCCGGCTGTTCCTCGACGCCGTGGCCGCGCAGGCCTTGGCCGGCAAGGCCCTCGACGCGTCCATCGTGGACGGCAGGGTGACGTTCGCGGTCACCGGGAGGGCTGCCTACTCCGAGGAAGCCGTCGGGTGACCGCACGCCGGCCGCTCACCGCCGCCCATCGGCCGCGGAGTGCGGGGCTGTGCTGTCACAGAACTGTCATCTCTCCGCGGAGGCCCCGCCACATCGGCGCGTGACGCTCCCAGGAGGACAGCGATCTGGAGGTACGGGTGAGCGTGGTGGCGCAAGCGGACGGCGGGACCCGCGTCCCGCTCGTCGAGGTGTGCATCACCGGCAGGATGGAGTTCGCGCGCCTGCCGGCCGCCCGAGCCGTCCTCGACCTCGTGGTGCGCCTGCGGCCGGACCAGCTGGTGATCGACCTGGCGGAATGTACCGGCATCGACGCGGCCGCCATCGCGCTGCTGCTTGACGTCCACCGGGACCTGCTGCGGGCCGGCTCGTCCCTCACCCTCCGCGCACCCTCGCCACGGCTGCGGCGGATCCTGGCGATCGCCCGCGTCACCAACGTGCTGCACATCGTTCCCGAGGCCTCGCCGCCCGGCACCCAGGAGGCCGAGCGCGGACCGGCGGCCG
>JADGHA010000284.1 GCA_019689695.1 Micromonosporaceae bacterium
TGATCAACGTGATCATCTGGGCGGCGGTGAGCCTCGGCAGTGGAGACCTGGTCTACTTCTGGCCGATCTGGGTGGGCGGGCCGTGGGGAGCGGTGCTGCTGGCCATCACCATCTCCGGGCTGCTCAGCGGGAAGTCGCGGCGGCTGACCGAGATCGACCAACGGCGCGCCGACCGCTGGGCGCGGCGGCAGGCCAGGCGGCGGGCCAGGCGGCAGGCCTGGCGCGGGTACTGAGCGCGTAGTTTGCCGCCGGTCCTTACGCCGGGGTAGACTCGTCGATCGGCGCACAGCGTCCCTTCCGGCATGCCTGCTCAGCGCTTCGGCGGGCACCGGGACCGCGGCTGGCGCGGGTGGTGGAATCGATCGATTCCGTACTCGTGAGGACAATGTGAGCCTGCCACGGACACCGATGTCAGGTAGCGGAGGATATGCCGAAGAAAGACGGAGCCATCGAGATCGAGGGCCGGGTGATCGAGCCTCTCCCGAACGCCATGTTCCGGGTGGAGCTGGCCAACGGCCACAAGGTGCTGGCTCACATCAGTGGCAAGATGCGGCAGCACTACATCCGTATCCTGCCCGAGGACCGGGTCGTCGTCGAACTGTCGCCGTACGACCTGACTCGAGGGCGCATCGTCTACCGCTACAAGTGACCTCGGGGCCGGGGCATCCCCCAGTCCGGGACCGCAGCTCGCCACGGCGGGCCGCGGTCAGTCGTGTGTGAGAGTAAGGCGAACCGTGAAGGTCAAGCCGAGCGTCAAGAGGATCTGCAACAACTGCCGGGTGATCCGGCGGCACGGGCGGGTCATGGTCATCTGCTCCGACCCGCGCCACAAGCAGCGCCAAGGCTGACGCGACCGAAAAGTACATAGCTCGTCCCAACCGTGACCGCCGGATGCGCGGTGGCCACGGTCACCCCCGGTCGGAGGCCGGGGCCCGTATGGGTACGCGACCGCTCCTGGTCACGCAGACGCGCCGAGCAGGAGTGGCCGGACGGGGCGGGACGGGCACAGACCTCCGCGACCGAAGAGGAGTACGCCCACCCATGGCACGTATAGTCGGCGTGGACCTCCCCCGCGACAAGCGGATGGAGATCGCGCTCACCTACATCTACGGCGTCGGCCGGACCCGCGCGGTCCAGGCACTCGCCGCCACCGGCATCAGCCCGGACAAGCGGTCGAAGGACCTCACCGACGAGGAGATCGTCCTTCTCCGCGACTACATCGAGGCCAACTACAAGGTCGAGGGTGACCTGCGCCGCGAGGTCGCCGCTGACATCCGCCGCAAGGTCGAGATCGGCTGCTACGAGGGCATCCGGCACCGGCGCGGACTTCCGGTACGCGGGCAGCGGACCCGCACCAACGCGCGGACCCGCAAGGGCCCGAAGCGGACCGTCGCGGGCAAGAAGAAGCCCGGCAAGAAGTAGCAACCCATAGGAGCGCGGAAGACATATGCCACCGAAGGCTCGCACCGGTACCGCGGTCAAGAAGGTCCGGCGCAAGGAACGCAAGAACGTCGCCCACGGGCAGGCGCACATCAAGAGCACCTTCAACAACACGATCGTCTCGATCACCGACCCGACCGGGGCGGTGATCTCGTGGGCGTCCGCCGGCCAGGTCGGCTTCAAGGGCTCCCGCAAGTCGACGCCGTTCGCCGCCCAGCTGGCCGCCGAGGCGGCCGCCCGCCGGGCGATGGAGCACGGCATGCGCAAGGTCGACGTGTTCGTGAAGGGGCCGGGCTCCGGCCGGGAGACCGCCATCCGCTCGCTGCAGGCCGTCGGCCTGGAGGTCGGCCAGATCGCCGACGTCACGCCGCAGCCGCACAACGGGTGCCGCCCGCCGAAGCGGCGCCGGGTCTAGGGGGATTAGCAGACAATGGCTCGTTACACCGGTGCTGACTGCCGCCGCTGCCGTCGCGAGAAGATGAAGCTGTTCCTCAAGGGCAGCAAGTGCGACGGCCCCAAGTGCCCGTTCGAGTCCCGGCCGTTCCCGCCCGGGCAGCACGGCCGCGGCCGGACCAAGGAGTCCGAGTACCTGCTCCAGCTGCGGGAGAAGCAGAAGGCCCGCCGGGTCTACGGCGTGCTGGAGAAGCAGTTCCGCGGCTACTACGAGGAGGCCGTGCGCAAGAAGGGCAAGACCGGCGAGATCCTGCTGCAGATCCTCGAGTCGCGGCTGGACAACGTGGTCTACCGGGCCGGCTTCGCCAAGTCCCGGGACATGGCCCGGCAGCTGGTCAAGCACGGTCACTTCCTGGTCAACGGCAAGAAGGTCGACATCCCGTCGTACCGGCTGCGCGAGCACGACATCGTGGAGGTCCGGGAGAAGTCCCGCAGCATGACCCCGTTCGTGGTCGCGCAGGCCGAGGCCGGGACGCGGCCGGTGCCGGCGTGGCTGGAGGTGATCCCCGGCCAGCTGAAGATCCTCGTGCACTCGCTGCCGGCTCGCCAGGCGATCGACACCCAGGTGCAGGAACAGCTGATCGTCGAGCTTTACTCGAAGTAGCTTCCGGATGTCGCCGCGGGGCCCCGGGGGCGCGGGGGGGACATCCGGCAGGTGGCTGTCATATGGCGGGCAGCCCCGACAGAAAGAGAGAACAATGCTCATCACCCAGCGGCCGACTCTCACCGAGGAGTCGATCAGCGAGACCCGATCCCGGTTCAGCATCGAACCGCTTGAGCCGGGCTTCGGCTACACGCTCGGCAACTCGCTGCGGCGCACCCTGCTCAGCTCGATCCCGGGGGCGTCTGTCACCAGCATCAAGATCGACGGGGTGCTGCACGAGTTCACCACCATCCCCGGGGTCAAGGAGGATGTGGTCGAGCTCGTCATGAACGTCAAGGAGCTGTGCGTCAGCTCGGAGCACGACGAGCCGGTCAGCATGTACCTGCGCAAGCAGGGCCCGGGTGAGGTGACCGCCGGGGACATCCAGCCCCCGGCCGGCGTCTCGGTGCACAACCCGGACCTGAAGCTGGCCACGCTCAACAGCAAGGGCCGGCTGGACATGGAGCTCACCGTGGAGCGCGGTCGCGGCTACGTGACCGCCGCGCAGAACAAGCAGGCGGGTGCGGAGATCGGCCGGATCCCGGTCGACTCGATCTACTCCCCGGTGCTGAAGGTGACCTACCGGGTGGAGGCCACCCGGGTCGAGCAGCGCACCGACTTCGACCGGCTGATCATCGACGTGGAGACCAAGCCGTCGATCTCCCCGCGCACCGCCCTCGCCTCGGCCGGGTCCACCCTGGTCGAGCTGTTCGGGCTGTGCCGGGAGCTGGACGAGACGGCCGAGGGCATCGACATCGGCCCGTCGCCGCAGGACGCCCAGCTCGCCGCCGACCTGGCCCTGCCGATCGAGGAGCTGGACCTCACCGTCCGGTCCTACAACTGCCTCAAGCGGGAGGGCATCAACACGGTCGGCGAGCTGATCGCGCGTACCGAGGCCGACCTGCTCGACATCCGCAACTTCGGGCAGAAGTCGATCGACGAGGTGAAGATGAAGCTGGCCGGGATGGGCCTGGGCCTGAAGGACTCGGCGCCCGCCTTCGACCCCGCGCACGTGGTCGACTCGTTCGGCGACGTGGACTACGACAGCGACGACTTCCGCGAGACGGAGCAGCTGTAGCACAGCTGCTCGCCCCAGCCCTACGGGCCCACCCCCGTGACCAACTAGGAGCGCACCACAATGCCCACGCCCACCAAGGGTCCGCGCCTCGGCGGCAGCCCTGCGCACGAGCAGCTGATGCTGGCCAACCTGGCCACCTCGCTGTTCAAGCACGGCCGGATCACCACCACCGAGGCGAAGGCCAAGCGGCTGCGGCCACTCGCCGAGCGGCTCGTGACCATGGCCAAGCGGGACGACCTCGCCGCACGCCGCCGGGTACGCCGGGTGGTCCGGGAGAAGGACACCTTCGTCAGCCTCTTCGAGGAGATCGCCCCGCGCTACGCCAACCGTCAGGGCGGCTACACCCGGATCGTGAAGACCGGGCCGCGCAAGGGCGACGCCGCGCCGATGGCGATCATCGAGCTGGTCGAGGAGCTGGCGGCACCCGCCACCCCGGCGCCGGCCAAGGCGGCCAAGAAGACCGCCCGCAAGGCGGCCCGCCAGGAGGCGGTCGCGGCTCTCGCCGGCGAGACCGAGGAGCAGCGCCCGGCCTCCGCCGAGGCGCAGGCCGCACCGGCCGGGGAGGCTACCCCGGCCGAGCCCCCGGCGGCTGAGGAACCGGCGTCCGGCGACGCCGCGAAGGCCTGAGCCTTCCGGCCCGGGGGGCCCCCCCCCCCCCCCGCGGGGGGGGCCCCCCCGGCTCTCCGCCCAGACAATCCCCGGCTCCGAGAAGGGTGCGGGTCTTGGGCGGTCGGCACCCCAACATCCCGGAAGCTGTGATGATTGTGCGGATCCGGCTGGACCTCGCATACGACGGCACCGACTTCTCCGGCTGGGCGGCGCAGCCAGGCCGGCGGACGGTGGCCGGAGTGCTGGGCACCGCGCTGGACACGCTGCTTCCCGGGTGGACCGGCATGACGGTGGCCGGGCGCACCGACGCGGGTGTGCACGCGACCGGCCAGGTCTGCCATGTGGATGTGCCGGCCGACGCCTGGCAGGCGGTCGCCGACAGCGTGGTACGCCGGTTCGCCGCCCTGCTGCCCCCGGACGTCCGGGTACGGGCGGCCACCGAGGTGCCGGCGGCCTTCGATGCGCGGTTCTCCGCGTTGAGCCGGCGCTACGAGTACCGCGTCACCGATGCCCCGTACGGCGCCGAACCGCTGCGCCGCCGCGACACCCTGGCCTGGCCCCGACCGCTCACCGTGGACCTGATGAACGAGGCCGCCCAGGGCCTGGTGGGCGAGCACGACTTCGCCGCCTACTGCCGGCGCAAGGAGCACGCCACAACGGTCCGGGCGGTGCGCCGGCTCCAGTGGCGGCGCGAGCCGGACGGTGTGCTGGTGGCTGCGGTCGAGGCCGACGCGTTCTGCCAGGCGATGGTGCGGAGCCTGGTCGGCGCGCTGCTCGCGGTGGGCGACGGGCGTCGCCCGGTGCCCTGGCCGGCCGGGCTGCTGAGCCGCCGCGAGCGGGCCAGCGAGGTGGTGGTGGCACCGCCGCACGGGTTGACGTTGGTCCGGGTCTGCTACCCGTCCGACGCCGCCGAACTCGCCCGGCGGGCCGAGCTCACCCGCCGGTTGCGGGCGCCGGGGAGCTAGCCGGCGCGGTGGCGCGCTTCTCCAGGACCGAGTTGCGCAGGTGCAGCTCGACGATGTCGTAGAGGATCTGGCGGGCGTACGGGTCGTTGTCCGCGAACTCCTTGCCGTCGGCCCGCGCGATCAGGCAGTAGATCAGGTAGTGGCCGCGGGTGTCCCAGCCGACGTGCGTGGCGGACAGCGCCAGGGGCTCGGTCTCCTTGCCGGCGATCAGGCCCAGGAACCGCCCGGCGTTCTGGTTCACCAGCGCCTGCATCTTGTCCCTCGCCTGCTGCGCGCCGGCTGCCGTCTCGAGGTTCAGCACCCCACCGGTGATCAGGTACTCCTTGGTGGGCGAACGGAGGGTCGCGCGCACCACCTGGCTGCACTTCAGGCTGAGGAGCAGCTTTCGCAGGTCGGCGTCGGCGGCGACCCGGCAGTCCTTGGTGGCCTGGGTCTTGATCACCTGGTACGCCTCGGGCGTACCCGGGATGGTGATCTTCTTGGTGGGGAAGACCTCCTGTGCGGTCAGCGGCTCCGGGTCCACCGCCCGGGTGCTGATGTCGCGGGCCACCGCGGTCGGGGTAGGCACGACGGGCTGCGCTTCGGCCCCCTGCCGCTCGTCCTTCATGATGAAGAACGAGCCCAGCCCGCACACGGTCAGCAGGACCATGGCACCGACCGCCACGAGGGCCAGCTGCCAGCGGCGGGAGTGCACCCCGGCCAGCACCGCTGGTGCGGGCTCGTCGCCGGTCGCCGCCGCTCGGCTCGTGCCGGATGTGGTCCCCGCTGGCCGTTGGGGCGCAATGGCCAGCGCCGCGGGGGCTGGCGGACTGACCGGGGCCGGAGGGCTGAC
>JADGHA010000285.1 GCA_019689695.1 Micromonosporaceae bacterium
GTACTTATCCGGTGAAGTGCGATGGCGCATATACCGAGAACCGGCCGGGTCGGCCGCCTCGAGCCGACCCGGCCGAGGCCGAAACGATCCCAAACGATCCGAACCGGTCCGGAGGTCGATGGTGACGGCCCGCACGATGCGCATGGCGAAGCGCCGGTCCGTGAGCGGCCGGAAAGCTGACGGCGCCTGGCCGCCAGCCGCGTCGGAGGGCCACAAGAGCCTCGGAGGGCAGGGACAAACCGCCGGTCCGACCACAACGGACGGTCGCTCGATCTCGTACGCCTCGCGACAGCCCTACCCCACGGGTGGCTGGAATGCGGAGGCGGGTGCGTTCGCGCCTGGCTCCAGCAACGCACAGCGGTGAACGAGCCGGGCTGCGCGGCCGGCAGAATGTGTGCATGGCCGAGACGATTCCCCTGCTGCACGGCGCGACCATCCCCCGGCTGGGCTTCGGCACCTCGCCGATGGACGACGCCACGACCGAGACCGCCGTGGCGACCGCCATCGAAGCCGGGTACCGGCTGGTGGACACCGCGGAGAACTACGCGAACGAGCGGGGCGTCGGTCGCGGGATAAAGGCCTCCGGTGTCCCGCGCGAGCAGCTGTTCGTCACCACGAAGTTCAACAAGCGCTGGCACGGCGTGGAGCTGGCCGCGCAGGCGCTGGAGCGCAGCATCGACCGGCTCGGACTGGACTATGTGGACCTGCTGCTGATCCACTGGCCGAACCCCCGCCAGGACCGGTACGTGCAGGCCTGGGAGGGCCTGGTCCAGCTGCTGGAGCAGGGTCGGGTGCGGGCGATCGGGACATCCAACTTCAAGCCCACCCACCTGGACCGGATCATCGAGGCGACCGGTGTCGTCCCTGACGTCAACCAGATCCAGCTCAGCCCGTCGGTGACCCGCACGGCCGCCCGTGCCTACCATGCCGAGCGCGGGATCGTCACCGAGTCGTGGTCGCCGCTGGGTGGGGGCGGCGCCGACGAGCTGCGCCATCCCATCGTCACCGAGCTGGCCGAGCGCTACGGACGGACCCCGGCGCAGATCGTGCTGCGCTGGCACGTCGAGCTCGGGCTGGTCGCCATCCCGAAGTCCGCCAACCCTGACCGGATCAGGCAGAACATCGACATCTTCGACTTCTCCCTCGCGCCCGAAGACGTCGCCGCGATCTCCGCCCTGGACCGGGGCGAGTCGGCCGCGGTCGATTCGGACGTCTTCGGCCACTGAGGAGCGAAAGTCACGTTCGGCGATCCGGTGACCGCACAAGGTATCCAGGATCGCGAAGGCTTCTCCAGGGTCAACGGCTGTTCTATCGTGAGCGGGTGAGAGTCGAGCGCCACTGGTGGAACGGGAACCGGAGTGCGCGGGGGCGCCGGGATGTGTTTATCCGCACCGATGGTGTGCGGTGGGAGGTAGAGGCGCGGACCGGCGGCGCGGAGGGGCGCTCCAAGGTCCAGCAGTGCCCGGGGCAGGCATCGGCCGAGATCCTCGCCGACGCGTGGCTGGGCGGCCGTCCGGAGTGGCGCCAGCTCGTCCCCTGACACCGCCCGCGCGGCCGTTGCCTCCCGGGACGGTTGCCGGCTCGACGATCCGGGCGCGGTGGCGCCGCTAGCTGCGCCCGTGCTCGGCCAGGTCGGCCAGGCGCCGCAACGACTCGCGGTTACGCCGGTGCAGCGCCAGGTCGTTGAGCTTGGTCCGGGCCCAGCGCAGCGGACCGGCGTGGAAGTCCTCGGTGAGCGTGATCCTGGTCCGCTCCGGGGCGAGCTCGGTCAGCGTGATCCGCACGTCGGCCTCGCCCAGCGGCCACATCCTGGGCCTCAGGTGCAGCGACCGTGGCGGGTCGTGGTCGACCACGAGGGTGCTGTCGCGCAGCGAGAGCGGCCACGGGCCGGCCTTGTGGTGGATACGCGAGCCGGGCTGCGGAAAGTGCGGGTCCACGTCCCGGATGTGCGCGGTGCCGACCACCCAGTCGCTGTAGGTCCAGCCGTCCGCGAGCACGGCCCAGATCCGGTCGGGCGATGTGGCGACGGTCTGCTCCACCTCTGCCATGGCCGCAGGATGCCCAGCATGAAGATCGTTAAGCGCGGTGCGGGACAGGGGGCCGGTGGCGACGGCCGGCGGTCGTGCGGGCCGCGCCGCCGCCTAGCGGTGCTCGGTCCAGCGCGGTGCCACCTCGGCCCACTCGGCATCCCAGGCGGCCATCCGCTGGCGATCGAGCGCCCGCCGTACGACCATCCCTACCGCGGCGAGCAGCATGGCCCACATGGACCCGGCGACGAAGGCAGCCACCGACGTGCGCATCGTGGTCTGGTCGCGGTCCCGCGGCGGCTCCACCACGTTGCCGGCCCGGTCGGTCCAGATGGGGACCACCGTCCCCGCCGGCGCGCTGGTACCCACCAGGATCGCGCCACTGCGCGGTGAACCGTCCGGCGCCGTCCACTGTGCGGGGACAGGCACCTGCGGCACGACGGCGAAGCCGACGCCGATCGGGTGGGCCTCGGCCAACAGCACTGCCTCCACCTGGACGCGGTCAGCCCGTTGCGCCTGTTCGGTCTGCGTGCTGGCGCGGTAGACCACGGCGCCCGCGGCCCAGGCGGCCAGCGGGACGGTCACCAGGAACAGCAGGACCAGCAGGACGCGCAGCCGGGCCTCCAGCCGGTCGCACGGGCGGCACAGGGGGCTGCGCTCCAGCCCGGCCCACAACCGGGCTCGCCGGAGCGCCATCGCACCGCCTATGAACCGCGTCACACCTATACCTTGGCGCTCACCGGGCGTAAACGGCAAGAGTCGGAAGAACGGGACTACCGTACGACAACGACCGGGCAGGGCGCATGGTTGATCAGCTGCTGGCTGACCGAGCCCAGCAGCAGGCCGGCGAAGCCTCCGTGCCCGCGCGAGCCGACCACCACCAGCGTCGCCTCGCGGGCCGCCTCGACCAGCGCCGCAGCCGGCCGTTCCACGGTCAGCATCCACCGCACGTCCACCTCCGGGTATTTGTCCCGCCAGGGCTGGATCCACTCCTGCAGCTGGCGCAGCTGCCCCGACTCGAGGTCGGACGGGTGCACGTGGTCGGGTGACGGTTCGTCGCCGCCCCAGAACCGCACCGGCGGGCGCCAGGCGTGCACCACCCCGAGCTGGGCGCCGCGACGCTTCGCCTCCTCGAAGGCGAAGCCGACCGCCACCGATGACGCGGGCGAGCCGTCCGCGCCGACCAGGACCAGGCCGTCTGGGGCGCGCCCGCCCGGGTACGGCCGGACCACCGCCACCGGGCACTCCGCGTGCGCCGCCACGGTCGCCGCCACCGAGCCCAGCAGCAGGCCGGCGAAGCCTCCGTGCCCGCGGTGGCCGACCACCACCATGTCCGCGCGCCGCGCCTGGTCGAGCAGGGTGTACGGCGCCGGCCCGGCATGTGCGGACGCGGTCACGGAGACGTCCTCAGCCGGCTTCGCCTCCCGCCCGGCGTCCGCGCGCACCTTGGCCAGCACGTCGGCGAGCAACGCCTCGGCCGCCTGCCGCAGTGACGTCTCCGTCCAGTCGACCGGCGGCGGCGCCAGCGGGACCATCGGGACCGGCCAGGTGTACGCGTGCACCAGTTCCACCGGCCGGTCGCGCAGCCGCGCCTCGTCCACCGCCCACCGGGCCGCCCTGATGCTGTCCTCGGATCCGTCCACGCCGACCACGATCGGTCGGACCTCGTTGTCAGCCATCCCATCTCCTCCGGGCCCACGTGGTCACCTAGCTGTTCTGATGCCCAGTTCAGCCACGGCCACTCCGGAATGCGGGCCGGAGCTTGTCCGCCCGGTGCAGGGGTAGGTCCGAGGAAGCCACCAGCATCCGCCCAGCTCCAACGAGGAGAGGCCCGGAGCTCGGGCGGCACCCGGTACGGATGCCGCCCGAGATCCGGGCCTCTGGCTCGGACGCCGTCCGTGCCGCGCGCCTTACCGTATGCCGCCCGTGGCCGGCGTCAGGACGGTGTCCTCGTCGATGTCCGAGGCCGGCTGGCTGAACTGCGCGTTGTGCAGCCGGTAGTAGGCGCCTTCGGCGGCGATCAGCTCGTCGTGCGTACCCTGCTCCACGATCTGGCCGTGCTCCATCACCAGGATCAGGTCGGCATCGCGGATGGTGGACAGCCGGTGCGCGATGACGAAGCTGGTCCGGTTGGACCGCAGCGCCGCCATCGCCCGCTGTACCAGCACCTCGGTGCGGGTGTCCACGGAGCTGGTCGCCTCGTCCAGGATCAGCAGGGCCGGGTCGGCCAGGAACGCCCGGGCGATGGTGATCAGCTGCTTCTCGCCCGCGCTGACGTTGCTGCCCTCCTCGTCGATGACCGTGTCGTAGCCGGCCGGCAGGCTGTGCACGAAGCGGTCCACGAAGGCGGCCTTGGCCGCGGCGCGGATCTCCTCGTCGGTGGCGTCCGGCCGGCCGTAGGCGATGTTGTCGCGGATCGTCCCGCCGAACAGCCAGGTGTCCTGCAGCACCATGCCGATCTGGCTGCGCAGCTCGTCCCGGCGCATCGTGCTGATGTCCACACCGTCCAATGTGATCCGGCCGGAGTCCAGCTCGTAGAAGCGCATGATGAGGTTGACCAGAGTGGTCTTCCCGGCGCCGGTGGGGCCGACGATGGCCACCGTCTGGCCGGGCTCGGCCACCAGCGACAGATCCTCGATCAGCGGCTGGTCCTCCTTGTACCGGAACGACACGTGCTCGAACTCCACCCTCCCGTGTGGAACGGTGACCTCGGCCGGCCGTGCCGGATCCGGGGTCTGCTCCTCGGCGTCGAGCAGCTCGAAGACGCGCTCGGCCGACGCCACCCCGGACTGCAGGAGGTTCGCCATCGAGGCGACCTGCGTCAGCGGCTGGGTGAACTGCCGGGAGTACTGGATGAAGGCCTGCACGTCGCCGAGGCTCATGGTGCCGGATGCCACCCGCAGTCCACCGATCACCGCGATGACGACGTAGCTCAGGTTCCCGACGAACATCATCGACGGCATGATGAGGCCGGAGACGAACTGCGCGCCGAAGCTCGCCCGGAACAGCTCCTCGTTGCGGGCGGCGAAAATCTGTTCCACCTCGCGCTGGCGGCCGAACACCTTGACCAGCTCGTGCCCGGTGAACGCCTCCTCGATGTGCCCGTTGAGCGCTCCGGTGTGCTTCCACTGGGCCATGAACAGCCGCTGCGAGCGCTTCGCGATCTGCTTGGTCACCACGATCGAGGCCGGGACCGCGACCAGGGCGATGACCGCCAGGATCGGGGAGATGACGAACATCATGGTCACCACACCGACGACGGTGAGCAGGGAGGTCAGCAGCTGGCTGAGCGTCTGCTGCAGGCTCTGCGAGACGTTGTCGATGTCGTTGGTCACCCGGCTGAGCAGCTCACCCCGTGGCTGGTTGTCGAAGTACGGCAGGGGCAGCCGGTTGAGCTTCTCCTCCACGTCCTGGCGCAGCTGCCGGACGACGCGCTGGACCACTCCGGTGAGCAGGTAGCCCTGCGCCCACGCCAGCACACTGGAGCCGGCGAACAGGCCCAGCGCCAGCAGCAGCACCCGGGCGAGGCGGTCGAAGTCGATGCCCACCCCGGGCACCACGTCCATCCGGGCCAGCATGTCGGCGAGGTTGTCGTTGCCGTTCGCCCGGGCCTGGTCCACCGCCTGCTGCAGGGTCGACCCCTCCGGCAGCCGGCTACCCATGAAGCCGGAGAAGATGATGTCGGTGGCGTGGCCGAGGACCTTCGGCCCGATCACCACCAGGGCCACACTCGCCAGCGCGAGCCCGATGATCGCCACCAGCTGCAGGCGGTACCGGCGCAGCAGGCGCAGCAGGCGCCTCGCCGACGGCCAGAAGTTCATCGACTTCTCCGCCGGCATGCCCGCGGCCATCCACGGTGGACCCCCGCCCGGCCGCCGGCCCGCCATCCCACCTGGCATCCGGGTCGCCGGGGTCGCCGCGCGCCGCTGTGCGTCGCTCATGCCGCCACCCCCACACCCATCTGGGACGCCACGATCTCCGCGTA
>JADGHA010000286.1 GCA_019689695.1 Micromonosporaceae bacterium
GGCCAGGTCCTGCGCGTCGCGGACCACGGGGATCCGCTCGGCGCCCGGGCGGGCCGGGTTGCCGGTGTACAGGGCGTCCACATCGGACAGCATGACCAGCAGGTCGGCCTTGAGCAGAGCGGCGACCAGCGCGGCCAGCCGGTCGTTGTCCCCGAACCGGATCTCCTCGGTGGCCACCGTGTCGTTCTCGTTCACGATCGGCACGGTGCCCAGGTCGAGCAGCCGGCGCAGGGTCCGGTACGCGTTGCGGTAGTGCGCCCGCCGGGTGACGTCGTCCACTGTGAGCAGCACCTGGCCGACGGTCCGGCCGTGCCGGGCGAAGCTGGCCGCGTACCGGCCGATCAGCAGGCCCTGGCCGACGCTCGCCGCGGCCTGCTGGGTGGCCAGGTCACGGGGGCGCCGGGACAGGCCGAGCGGAGCGAGGCCGGCGGCGATCGCCCCGGAGGAGACCAGCACGATCTGCCGGCCGGCGGCGCCGTTGCCGGCGAGCACGTCCACCAGCGCGTCCAGGCGCTCGGCCGCCAGCCCACCGGCCGCGGTGGTGAGCGAGGACGAGCCCACCTTCACCACGACCAGCCGGGCAGCGGTCACTTCGTCGCGCACCCGCCCATTCTGCGGTCCCACGACACCAGGCAACCGGCGAGATCCCATATCGTGCGACCTGTGACACGCGAGGAGTACGTCGACGAGGTGCTCACCGTCGTGGAGAGCATCCCACCCGGGCGGGTCATGTCCTACGGGGCGATCGCGGAATACCTCGCCGACCGGTCCGGCCGGTCGTCACCGCGACTGGTGGGCAACATCATGGCCCGGTACGGCGGCGCGGTGCCCTGGTACCGGGTGGTGAACGCGCAGGGGCGCTTCCCGCCGGGCCACGAGGTCGAGGCGCGCCGGCGGCTGCTCGCCGAGGGCGGCGTGCTGAAGGGCGGCCGGGTGGACATGGCCGCCTGCGCATGGTGGCCGGAGGGCGACTGATCCCGGCCGCCGCCCGCGGATCAGTCCAGCAGCCGGCCCACACCGCCGCGCCGGGGGTCGCCGGCGGCGCTGGTGCGGCCCACCGCGCTGGCCGCGCCGAAGTAGTGGCTCAGCTCGTCCCACCGCTTGATCGCGTACCCCGCCCGGGACAGGGCCAGCAGCTCATCCTCCGGGTAGCCCGGCTCCACGTGCACCGTGTCGGCCACCACGTGGAAGCGTGGCCGGGCGATCGCCGTCGGCACGTCCAGCCCGTCGACCAGTACGCCGATCAGGGTGTTCACGAGGGCGGTGCGGATCCGGGAGGCGCCGGCCGAACCGGCCGCCACGACCAGCTCGCCGGACTCGTCGAGCACCGAAAGGGGGCACATCATCGAGGACATCCGCTGGCCGGGGGTGCGCCCCGGGACGAACAGCTCGCCCTCGCCGAGCATCGAGTTGAGATGGATTCCGTGGCCGGGCAGCCACACCCCCGAGCCGATGCCGAGGGTGGTGGTGACCACACAGGCGTTGCCCTCGCCGTCGACGACCGAGATGTTCGTGGTGTCGCCGACCTTCTGCCGGCCGTGGCTGCGCATCGCCTCGGCGACCGCCACCGCCCGCGCCGGCCGGGGCAGCGTGGCGATCTCCGGTGGCAGGCCGGCGACCGTCTCGATGGTCCGGTTGAGGTCCGCCGGCCCGAACACCCGCCGGCCGGCCAGCTCCGCGCGCTGCACCGGCAGGTCGAGGACCTGGTACGCGGACAGGTCGGCGGGTCCGATCACGCCCCCCGCCGACCGCACCGTCTCCACCAGCAACGAGCCGATGTGGCCGGTGTAGAACACGGCCGGTCCCGCTCGGGCGAGCGCGTCGAGCGCGAGGTGCAGGCCGGGGTGGTAGAGCAGGTCACCGCCTTGCAGGAGGTGGCCGTCCGGGGCGTAGCTGGCGGCCCCGGGGCCGGTCAGCAGGGCCGGGGCGACCGCGGCGAGGGTCCGCGCCTGCGCCGCCGGCAGCACGACGCCGCTGCGAGCCAGCATCGCCGCCGGCTCCACCAGCGCCGGCCAGGGCAGCCGGCCCCAGCGCCGGTGCAGCTCGCCGCAGCCGGCCGGCACGCCGGGTACGCCGACGCTGGCCCCGCCGATCGAGTACGCCAGCGGCACGGTCCCGAAGTTCACCTCGATCGGCACCATCGGGCAGGGCGTCGCGTCGACGTCCAGTCCGGGCACCGTGCAGAAGAAGTCCAGGCAGGTCACGGTGCGGCTGGCCGCGTCGTAGTAGGTGGCGAACCCACCGCCGCCGATACCGGTGAGGACGCTTTCGGCGACACAGCTGGCGAGCACGGCGGCGACCGCCGCGTCCGCCGCGCTGCCTCCGGCGGCGAGTATGCGGAGGCCGACTTCGGTGGTCGCCGGGTGGCCGGCGGCGACGCCAGCGCGCATGCCTCACCACCCCCCTGGTCAGCGGGAGCCGGCGGCCGGTGGTGGGCGGCGGCCGTAGCGGCAGCGTAGAGCCGCTACTCCACTATGGCCACGCCAGACGTACTGCCAGGGCGGATCTCGCTCGCGGACGAGCGGAACCGGGGCGGCGTAAGCTCGGCGCATGGTCGAGCTGCCGGGTGTGCTGGGTGAGCCGATCCGCTTCGTGCTGAACTGGGGCCGGCGTTACTCGCTCTGGGTGTTCAACTTCGGGCTGGCCTGCTGCGCCATCGAGTTCATCGCCACCTCGATGGGGCGGCACGACTTCATCCGGCTCGGCGTGATCCCGTTCGCGCACGGCCCGCGGCAGGCCGACCTGATGGTCGTCTCCGGTACGGTCACCGACAAGATGGCCCCGGCGATCAAACGGCTCTACGACCAGATGCCCGAGCCCAAGTACGTCATCTCGTTCGGCGCCTGCTCCAACTGCGGCGGCCCGTACTGGGACTCGTACTCGGTGACCAAGGGCGTCGACCAGCTGATCCCGGTCGACGTCTACGTCCCCGGCTGCCCGCCGCGGCCGGAGGCGCTGCTCCACGGCATCCTGCGCCTGCAGGAGAAGATCGCGGGTGAGCAGTCCGGGCTGGGCGGGGTCAACCGCCCAGACCCGCTGGCGGGCGCTGGGGTCGCCGCGCTGACCGCGCCCCCCGTCCGGGCACCGGAGTGACCACTTCGGGCGGTGCTACCGCGGGATCAGCGCGGCCGACACGACCCGGGAGCCGGCCGCCGGTGTACTCGGCAGGTTGATCACCGCGGTGCCTGGGTCCGCGATCACGACGGGGGTCTCGGCGGCCCCCGCCGCTACGGCGTCTGTCGTCGTCGCGCATCGGGCGGTCGCGGTGGTCACCTGACTGCCGGTCCGGACGGTGGCGGTGACGGTGCCATCGCCGCCGCAGGCGAGCCTGAGCACGAACCGGCCCGGCTTGGCGGCGAGTTCGATGCTGGGGCGCGGCGCTGGCGAAACGCTGTCGCCGGCGATGACGAGCGACCGTGAGCCGGGGGGCAGCTTCCCCAGCGCGTTGACCGTGATGTTGGTCAGCTCCTGCGGCAGGCGGGCCCCTGGCGCGGCGGATGCCTCGGTCGTGACCGATGCGGGATCGGTGGTGGCCCGGACCGGCGCCGGCTCACCCGTGGTCGCGAGGTAGCCGGCACCGATCGCCACCAGTGCGGTCAGGCCGCCGGTCGCAGAGGCGGCGGCGAGCCGGCGCCGGCGCCGTACGGTGCGGTGGGCGGCGTCCGCGCCGGGTGGGCGGATTCGCGACCGCTCGGCTGCCCGCAGCTCGGCGAAGGCGGTGCGGAGGGTCTGGTCGGTCGACAGGTCATTCATGAGGAGTCCCTTTCGGCTCGGTGATGCCCGCGTCGAGGTGTGCGGCGAGGGCGGCGCGCCCGCGGTACAGCCAGGACTTGACCGTTCCGGGGGCGGTCCTCTCCCGGTCGGCTATCTCGGCGACCGGCATATCGGCCAGGTAGTGCAGCACGATCGCCCGCCGCTGGGCCGGCGGCAGGGTGGCGAGGGCCGCCACCAGGGCCACCCGGTCGGGCTCCGGGCCGGCGACGTGGACGCTGTCCGCCCGCTGCCGGCGCAGGAACATCAGTGCGGTCCGGGCACGCCGCCACCGGCTGGTCGCGAGGTTCCAGGCGACCCGGCGCACCCAGGCGACCGGGTCGTCGTACCGGGCGACTTTCGACCACCGGGCCAACGCGCGGCAGAACGCCTCCTGCACCACATCCTGCGCCTCCTGACGATCCCCGAGGTACCCGTACAGCTGCACCGTGAGGTCCTGGAAGTGCGCCGCGTAGAACCGCTCGAACGAGGCGGTCTCCGGCGGCGGTGGCACAGCCAGATCGATCACGTCCGCAGCTGGTTGCATCGGTTCGGTCCCATCCGTGCGGTGTCACGGCAACGACAACACGCGCGAGCTCTGGCGAGGGTTGCGGCGTTCGTATATTCTTGACTTAAGTCAACTAATCGATTGAGGTAGGCAACGAATGGACGACCTGGTCGCCGAGGTCCGGGAGTTCAACCGCTTCTATACCGGGCTGCTCGGCCTGCTCCAGGAAGGACTGCTGCGTTCCCAGTACACCCTCTCCGAGGTGCGGGTGATGTTCGAGCTCGCCCAGCGGGACAGCACCGAGGTGGCTGACCTGCGGCGCACCTTGGATCTCGACGCCGGGTACCTCAGCCGGATGCTGGCGCAGCTGGACGCCGACGGCCTGGTGACCCGGCAGCGCTCGGCCGGCGACGCGCGCCGGCAGACGGCTGCGCTGACCGACCGCGGCCGCAAGGTCTTCGCCGAGCTCGACGATCGCGCCTCCGAGCAGGTGCGCGAGCTGCTCGCGCGGCTGACCGAGACCGACCAGCGGCGGCTGGCCGGCGCGATGGCGACCATCAAAAGCCTGCTGGCGCCGGAGCCCTCCGGCGACCGCATGGTGGTCCTCCGTGGCCTGCTTCCCGGCGAGGCCGGCTGGATCGTGCAGCGGCACGGCGCGCTCTACGCCCAGGAGTACGGCTGGGACGAGACCTTCGAGGCGATGGTCGCGCGGATCATGGCTGACTACGGGGCGGGGCACGACCCGCGCCGGGAGGCGGCCTGGATCGCGGAGGTGGACGGCGCGCCAGCGGGCTGCATCATGTGCGTCCGGGACGACGACACGACCGCCCGGCTGCGTGTCCTGCTGGTCGAGCCGGCGGCTCGGGGCATGGGCATCGGCACCCGGCTGGTCGAGGAGTGCCTGCGGTTCGCCAAGCGGGCCGGCTACCGGCGCATCGTCCTGCTCACCTACGACGTGCTCGCCGACGCCAGGCGGATCTACCAGCGCGCCGGGTTCCAGGTGGCCAGCGAGGAGAAGACGCACGCGTACGGCCACGACCTGGTCGAGCAGGTCTGGTCTCGCGCGCTTTAGCGCTTAGGATCGGGCGCATGACGCCGGAAGAGGTCGCCGGCCGGCTGGCCGAGCTGGTGCCGGACGCGCGGGCGGGTACCTCGGACGGCTACCCGCGGGCCACTGTCGACGTACCACCGCAGCACTGGCGCGCGGCGCTGCGCGCGGCGCGCGACGACGCCGAGCTGGCCTGCAACTTCTTCGACTGGCTCTCCGCTGTGGACGAGCTGGCCGAGGGGTTCACCGTGGTCGCGCACGTCTGGTCGGTCGCCCACCGGCACAGCCTGCTGGTACGCACCCGGGTGCCGCGGGACAACCCGGTGGTGGACTCCATCGTGGACATTTACCCGGGCGCCGCCTGGCACGAGCGCGAGACGCACGAGATGTTCGGCATCGACTTCGCCGGGCACCCGGGGCTGGCGCCGCTGCTGCTGCCGCCGGAGTTCGAGGGGCACCCGCTGCGCAAGGAGTTCGTGCTCGCCGCCCGGGTGGCCAAGCCGTGGCCCGGCGCGAAGGAGCCCGGCGAGAGCGAGCACGCCGCGACCCGGCGGCAGCCAATGCGCCCGCCCGGCGTGCCCGCACCCGGCGAGTGGGGACCGGCGGTCGGGCCGGCTGCGCGAGCCTCTTCGGCGGCGGCCGAGCGGACCTCCTCGGCGGCGGCGGAGTCCGCCGGGGCCGGGCAGCGGGCCGCGGGCGGGCCC